>DATFQC010000193.1:0-2715 GCA_035264425.1 Anaerolineales bacterium | reverse complement strand
TGTGCTTGAATTACACGGCAATATCCAACGAGTGCGCTGTGCAAATTGTTTTACCGTTCCAGAAATGTGGGAAGATGAAACTGATTCTGTGCCGCGTTGCAAAGAATGTGGTGGATTGCTCAGACCAGATGTTGTCTGGTTCGGCGAGTCGCTGCCGCGCGATCAACTTGAAGCGGCGGTCAATGCAGCCCGTTCATGTGATGTCTTTTTTTCGATTGGCACCTCGGGAGTGGTCCAGCCAGCCGCCTCACTGGCATTTGCTGCACACAATCGCGGCGCAGTCGTTGTAGAGATCAACGCGGAACCGACTCCGCTTACGTCTAAAGCAAATTTTGCATTGCACGGAAAATCGGGGGAGATTCTGCCACATTTGGTGGAAGCAGTTTGGGCCTAAGAGAGACGTCATGGTTTCCACTCACTCAACTGCTCGCCAAGTCTTGTGATCCGTTCACGCAGCAGAACCGCGAGTATCCCAGCCATTAACAACACGACTCCGGTCGAGCCGATCAGAATGACAGTCACCTGTATCTGATCGCGCCGCTTACTTCAGCATTACACCGCTTCGAGCTGGGATTCTGAATTTCAGGCGATGGTCACCCATTGAAATATCGGTCGCCTCACCCAACACCGCTTTTGGATTTTTCTTCGCTTCATAGGTCACCTCAACCTGCTGAGGCGATTCTGATGTATTCAAGGCCACCACGATTGTTTCGCCGTCCAACGAACGGGAGAAGGCATAGGTTCCGTCTGCCGACCATAATCTTCTAAAATCGCCCCGCCGCAGAGCTGAGTTCTGCTTACGCAATGCAATCAAATTTTTAACATAGGAGAGCAAATCCTGATCCCATTTACTTTCCTCCCATGGGAAAGATTTGCGGCAATCCGGGTCGTGTTCGCCGTCGAGGCCAATCTCATCTCCATAATAAATGCACGGCGCACCGGGATAGGAAAACATAAAGAGCCACGCCAGCTTCAGCGCGTCTTTATCTCCACCGGCGCAGGAGAGGAAGCGCGGCGTATCGTGACTATCCAGCAAATTCATTTGAGCATATGTGACGTCTTGTTTGTAAAGCCCAAGGTTGTGATCAATCCGGTTTGCGAACTCATGCGCATCAATGACATGCTGGATGCCGTGATAATTAGACTGCTGGTGCAAGACTCGAAAGTTGACATGGGTGCCCGGGAAAAATGCCAGCATCGGTTTGGTCACATCATAGTTCATGATGGCATCGAATTGATCACCTTGCAGCCAGCGGTGGGACTCATGCCAGATCTCTGCCACGATATACGCCTCCGGATTGATATTTCGCACGCGGTTGCGGAATTCCTGCCAGAAGGAATCGTCGTCAATCTCCTCTGCGACATCCAGCCGCCAGCCGTCAACGCCCAGTTTGATCCAGTGCTCGGCTACACCAAAGAGGAATTCCCGCACCGCCGGGGTGTGGATGTTGAATTTTGGCAGTGCAGGTAAATTCCACCAGCCGCGATAGCCGATGGCGGTGATACTATCTTCATGCTGCAGAGCCCTCAATTCCTGTGGTCCCGGATACGCGCCCCAATGTCTCCTTCGGCTCAGGCGTTCGGGATCAAAGAGGAACCAATCCCGGTAAGGCGAGCCGTCACCACATTCAAGCACGTGATGAAATTGCCAGAAGCCGCGCGAGGCATGGTTGAACACACCGTCTAGAACAATCCGGATACCCTTTTTATGTGCCTTTTTGAGCAATTCATCGAACGCCGCATTCCCACCGAGCAATGGGTCCACTGCGTAATAATCAAATGCATGGTAGCGATGGTTGGAAGCGGAAGCAAAGATCGGGTTGAGATAAAGAGCGGTAACGCCCAGATCTTTGAGATAATCAAGTTTTTCGGTGATCCCGTATAAATCGCCGCCTTTAAATCCGTGTGAAGTGGGAGGAGAATCCCAGGCTTCGAAGAGCAGGTTGCCCGAAGGATTACGAGTGCTTTTTGCAAAACGGTCTGGAAAGATTTGATAAAAAATTGCATCCCGGACCCAGTCTGGTGTTGTCATTGAATAACCTCAATATAAGATGATGTAGGACAAGACGCATCTTGTCCTACATTGGTTACGATTCTACTTTATTTCGCTCAAGCGATTAAAAACGACAGTGGAATTTCTACGCGCTCGCGCCAGGCTTTTTTGGATACCACACAGACACATGCTGCGCTTCAATGAACTTTGACCGGAACGTTTCGTGCCGTTTAAGCGCGCCACGAAGATTCATTGAAGGACGATCCCGCCAAACGGGGGCAGGATGATCTGTTTCGCCCTGCCCTCACCCTGAATCTTGCATTCGGCGCTTGTCGCAAACGCCAGAGTGGATTCCGTTAATTCCAGCTCAAAAGTAGTTTCATGTTCCGAAATATTCAATAGGATGACTAAAGTTTCGGAACCCTCACTGCGGCGATAGGCGAATCGTTGTTCATCTGAAAAAATAGTCGTGCGAGTGCCTCGCCGCAGGGCTGACTGGCTTTTTCGTAAAGCAATGAGGTTTTGGTAGAACCCAAATAAATCCTGGTCCTGTCCTGCCCCCCAGATCATTGGCAAGCGCGCCTCTTCATGGATCGCGTATCCATGCTGCATTACATCTGCGTGTTGGGAGAGTCCAACCTCGCTGCCGTAGTAGACTACAGGCGCACCCACTAATGTGAATTGACATAGCGCAGCCAGTTTCAACTTGCGAAGATCACCAC
>DATFQC010000192.1:0-3842 GCA_035264425.1 Anaerolineales bacterium | reverse complement strand
AGGGGCTCATGTTCGTCAATGGCCATCCGAAAAGGGTCAGGAAAATCACTGATATTGCAAAACCAGGTGTTCGATTTGTAAATCGAAATCCGGGTTCCGGCACTCGTCTGTGGCTTGATAAAGAATTACGCAAACTTAACATTCCAGTCGAAAAAATAAACGGTTACGAAAAAGCAGTGAAAACGCATACGGAAGCGGCTGGTTTGATTTCTGCAGATGAAGCGGACGCGGCCCTCGGTCTGCAAGCCGCCGCGCACCAGCATGGACTCGATTTCATTCCCTTATTCGAGGAACGCTATGATCTTGTCCTGCCGCGTGAGAATGAAAAGACTCTCCTGCCATTGCTCGATTATTTACAGACGGCAACTTTTCGTTCCGAACTCAACGCGCTGACTGGATACAACTCCACGCATAGTGGCGAGCAAATCAGACTCTAGGCGAAATGAATGAAATCTCGGACCTTTTTATTATTCAGCCTGCTGATAGTATTTGCACTGGCGCTCAGTGCCTGTGCATCCGCAACACCTGTGCCCACTCAATCGCTCGCGCCAACCGAAGCGCCGACTCAGGTTGCTGTAGCCCCAGTTAATCAAAACCTTATCCTCGCCACGACCACATCCACACAAGATTCAGGATTGCTGGATGTGTTGATTCCACTATTCGAAACAGAAACAGGTTACAAGGTTCAAACGGTGGCGGTGGGTTCCGGTCAAGCCATGGAAATGGGACAGCAGGGCAATGCCGATGTTCTACTCGTCCATTCGCCATCCGCTGAAAAACAATTCATGACAGATGGATGGGGCAAGGATCGCGCGCTCGTTATGCATAACGATTTCATCATTGTAGGGCCTGCTGATGATCCAGTAAAGATTAAAGGTCTTTCTGCAAAAGATGCGTTCAAAGCAATTGCTACTACTCATGGGCTTTTTGTCGCACGCGCAGATAAATCTGGCACTAGCACAAAAGAACTTGGCATGTGGACGAAAGCTGAACTTGACCCTGCTACAGAGAAACCTGCCTGGTATATCGAAACGGGGCAGGGTATGGGCGCGACTTTGACAATTGCATCTGAGAAAGCTGGATATACATTGACTGATCGTGCGACTTTCCTGGCAAATAAAGCTAATCTGCAATTGGAAATCCTGGTGGAAGGCGATAAATCATTGTTGAATGTCTATCATGTCATTACCGTCAATCCAGACAAATGGCCCAAGGTTAACTATGAGGGCGCGACTGCATTTTTCAAATTTATAACTGAACCTTCCACACAAGACGCTATTAGTAAATTCGGCGTGGATAAATTTGGACAACAATTATTCATCCCTGATGCCGATAAAACCGATGCAGACTTAGGCTTATAATCTTTCGTGGACGGGGCGGCTCGCAAGCGAAGTCGCCCCATTTTCATCCACAGGAGTTGATTCTTGAAAAGAAGTTTTGTCGTTTTTTTGGTTATTCTATTTTTCTTGGCATCCTGCAATCCAGCTATTCCAACCAAAGACCTGCTTCTCGTTTCAACAACATCCACACAAGATTCGGGATTATTAGATGTGCTTTTGCCCGCCTTCACTGCAAAGACAGGCTATGCCGTTCAATTGGTGGCTGTTGGTTCGGGGCAGGCATTGAAGATCGCCGAACAGGGGAATGCGGATGTGATCTTGCTGCATTCTCCCGCGGCCGAGAAAGAATTTGTTGCGAACGGATTTGGAATCGACCGCCGACTTGTGATGCACAATGACTTTGTGATTGTGGGGCCTACTTCTGACCCTGCCGGGATTGATGGCAAGACTCCTGTGGAGGCGTTAAAGAAGATTTTCACTTCAGGTGTGACCTTTGTCTCGCGCGGCGACGATTCAGGGACTCATGTCAAAGAGTTGGCTCTATGGAAGAGCGCCGGGCTTGACCCTGCTGGCAAAGATTGGTATCTCGAAACAGGACAGGGTCAGGGCGCGACTCTTTCGATCGCCTCTGAAAAAAGTGGATACGCTCTGACCGATCGCGGTACCTTCCTTGCCTATAAATCCAACGTTGATTTGAAAATTTTGGTAGAAGGCGATCCGTTTTTATTAAATGTTTATCATGTCATTACAGCTAACCCCGAGAAGTTTCCAACGATAAATCTCGAAGGCGCTAAAGCCTTTTCGAATTTCATCACCTCTGACGAAGGGCAAAAGGTCATCGCAGAGTTTGGCGTGGATAAATTCGGTCAGCCCTTGTTCTTTCCCGACGCAAATAAGACTGATTCTGATTTAGGATTGCAGTGAGAGTACAGTTACCTAGGTACACCTGCATTTGCTTGTGTACCTGTATACTTATGCTGATTACTCATGACCGAAATCCTCAATATCACACTCCTCTCCCTCCAGGTCTCTGCCATTGCGACGGTCATCAGCCTGTTGATTGGTCTGCCGTTTGGCACATGGCTGGCACTGGGAAATTTCCGCGGTCGTTCATTCATCCTGAGCATTATTAATACGGGGATGGCTTTGCCGCCTGTAGTGGTTGGTCTGGTCGTTGCAATTATGCTGTGGCGTTCAGGTCCGCTTGGAAACCTACATTTGATTTATACGCCTGTTGCGATCATCATTGCACAAACGGTCATTGCCGCACCTGTTGTTACGGGGTTGACTGCTGCCGCGCTCGAGGCACTCGACCCGCGTCTGCAACAACAACTCCTGGGACTTGGCGCCTCACGCGTCCAGATGATTTGGTACCTGTGGCGGGAGGCGCGTCTGCCTCTTCTGGCCGCGCTCATGGCTGGATTTGGTTCCGTAATCTCTGAGGTTGGCGCGTCGATGATGGTAGGGGGCAATATCCGTGGGCAGACCCGCGTGTTGACAACGGCCATCGTCTTGGAGACAAGCAAGGGCGAATTTGGTCAGGCTCTCGCACTTTCCACGTTGCTGCTTGTTCTCACCTATTTAATCAATCTCGCGTTAACGTCGATTCAGCAAAGGGGACATAGGAAATGAAAGGCATTGATTATAAAAATACAGAGAGCACAGAGAGAAAAAGCATTATCAGCATTCGCGAGGTAATAGTCCAAAGAAATGGACAGACTGCGCTTCAGATTAATGCGCTCGATATTCAACCCGGTGAAACACTCACGGTGGTGGGCCCGAATGGGGCCGGGAAAAGCACTCTTTTGCTCGCATTGGCGCGGCTGCTCCGGCCAGCCCACGGCGATATTATTTATGATGGTAAGTCTCTGAGCCTATGGGATGAGCTTGAATACCGCAGGAAAATCTCCTTTGTGTTTCAAGCTCCATTATTGATGGATATGACTGTCGAGCAAAACGTTGCGCTGGGCCTAAAGTTCCGCGGTACACCAAAGGATGAGCAGCATGAGCGGGCAGCGAAATGGATGAAACAGTTGGGGGTGGATTCCCTGGCAAAGCGGCGGGCAAGTCAGTTATCTGGGGGGGAGGCTCAGAGAGTGAGCTTAGCCCGCGCCTTTGTCCTCGATCCAGAATTGCTGCTGCTCGATGAACCGTTTTCGGCGCTCGATCCACCCACGCGGGCAAAATTGATCGAAGATTTATCTACTTTATTGAAAGAAGATCAGCGCACGGCCGTTTTTGTCACGCATAATTTGGATGAAGCGGCAAAGTTAAGTCATCGCCTGGCGGTGATCGTGGGCGGCATGTTGCGACAGGTAGGACCGGTGTGGCAGATCAAGGCGAAGCCTGCTGACGAAGCAGTTGCCGCGTTCCTGCAGGAATTACCGCATTCGCCAATGATATAATCTGCGCAAATTGCGGAGGGATCCATGCTGAAGATCGAGATTGTATATTGTGCAGTCTGACACTACACCGGTCGGGCCGTGAGCCTGACAGAGGAAT
>DATFQC010000191.1:0-5706 GCA_035264425.1 Anaerolineales bacterium | reverse complement strand
ATGAGGCGGTCCATGACCTGCGGGTTGCCACCCGACGCCTGCTTGCCCTCATCCAGGTGCTGAACTCCATCTCCCCGCGGCCTAACTTAAAGAAATTGATGCGTGCTTTCAAAGGGCAGCTGGATGGCTTCGACAAGTTGCGGGATACGCAAGTCATCCTGGCAGAGGTTGCTGAAATCCTGCCGCAATTACCCCAGCTGCAGCCGTTTCAGGTGTATCTACAAGAGCTGGAAAAGGGGCTGCTCAAGACCCTCTGTAAAAAGCAAAAAGTCATTGATCTCTATGATGTTTCCAAACGGATCCACAGGCTGCAGGCCTCCTTGAAAACTGAATCAGATGACAATCCGATCGTCCCGCTCCTCCAGGCGGTGGATGATGCTTTCCTCATCACCCAACAGCGTCAGCGTTGGATCAACCCTGCGGCCGCGACCACCATCCATCGGGTGCGCCTCGCCTTCAAAACCTTCCGTTACATGGTGGAGGTTATTCATCCCTTGTTTTACGATTTCCCGCCTGAGAATCTAAAGCGGATGCATGAATATCAGTCCCGGATGGGGGAGATCCAGGATGCGGAAGTGATCCTGCAGGCGCTGGCAGAGGCACCGCGGGACATCTTTTCCTTTGACTCCGAGCCGGTTCGCCGTTATTATGAGCGTTGTCATGCAGAAGCCATTCCCGCCTAACTCGCTGTAACAGATCAACTCGCTACCTTCTGGCGACCTGCGCCAGACCGATCTTTCCCCTGGGAGAAATAACATGAATCTTTATATCATTCGCCATGCTATCGCGGTGGAGGAAGGGACCGCTGGTTATGAATCGGACAGCGAGCGCCCTCTTACGGACAAAGGGCGTAAGAAGATGCGCCAGATCGCCAAAGGCTTGCGCAATCTGGGTGTGGAGTTTGACCTGATCCTTTCCAGTCCTTATGTGCGGGCGCGCGAGACCGCAGAAATCCTTGCCGATACGCTCAAGCCGAAGAAAAAGATCACGTTTACCGAGAACCTGATTCCATCGGGCAACCCTGAGCTTTTGATCGGGGAAATTACGGATAACTATTCTGTGGATAATATCGCGTTAGTGGGTCATGAGCCGCATCTCAGTAACCTTATTGGTATACTAGTCGCAGAGAGTTCGAAAATGGATCTCACTCTTAAAAAAGGTGGCGTGTGTTACCTTTCCGCAGACGACCTGCATCATCGCGATCACCGTGCAACTCTCGAGTGGCTGTTAACGCCCGGCATCCTGACAGAAATTGGCGACAAATAAGAAAAACATTATGCCCGAATCTGTTGACCTTTCTACCCCGTCTCTCTATATCAACCGTGAATTGAGTTTGCTTGAATTCCAGCGGCGCGTCCTGGAAGAAGCGTTGGATGAGCGCAACCCATTGCTGGAACGGGTCAAGTTTCTCGCCATCTTCGGCTCGAACATGGACGAGTTTTTCATGGTGCGTGTGTCTGGCATCCGCAGGCAGGTGGCAGCCCATATCATGGAAGTCTTCCCGGATGGCATGACTCCGCCCGAGGTTCTGGCAGCGAGTCGCAGGCTATCCCTTGAGTTATACGAGAGCGCCCTGCGCTGTCTCAATAAAAAGATCCTGCCAGGGCTGGACAAAGCGGGAATCCATCTCCTGGATTATCACAAACTCTCGGAAGCCCAGGCGAAGAAAGCGGACGATTACTTCAAGGAAGTGGTCTACCCGGTCCTGACGCCCCTGGCGCTTGACCCTGGACATCCGTTCCCGCATATTTCAAATCTGAGTCTGAACCTTGCGATCGTGATCCGGGACAAAAAAGGCAACGAGAAATTCGCGCGCTTGAAAGTGCCGAACACGCTGGCGCGCCTGGTCCCCATCAAACGTTCTTCCGGCGGTGCCCGCAAAGATGGCACGATCCCGTTCCATCACTATTTTGTCTGGCTCGAACAGGTAATTACGGCGAACCTGGCCTCGCTCTTCCCTGGCATGGAAGTGGTCGCCGCCTATCCCTTTCGCATCATCCGCGATGCAGATGTCCAGATCCAGCAAATTGAAGCCGACGATCTGCTTGAAAGCATGGAGCAAGGGATTCGCAAACGCCGGTTTGCTTCGGTGGTGCAGTTGGAAATTTATGAAAGCATGCCTGCCGCCATTCGCGAACTGTTGATCGAGAACCTTGAAATCCGACCCAATGACGTCTATGTGTTGCCGGCGCCACTTGGGTTGAGCAGCCTATGGCAGATCTATAACAATGTCGAACGGTATGATCTGAAGTTCTCCCTTTATCATCCAGTGGTGCCGAAAGTTTTTAAGGATGCCATGCTGGCCGGCGATATCTTTGAGGCAATCAAACAGCAGAACATCCTGATGCATCAACCCTACGATTCATTCACCCCGATCATTGATTTTCTGCGTGCCGCGGCCCGCGATCCGAATGTGCTGGCGATCAAGCAGACGGTTTATCGGGTTGGACAAAATGCGCCCGTTGTGGACATGCTGCTTGATGCCGCCGAGCGCGGCAAGCAAGTGGCTGTCTTGGTGGAGCTCAAGGCCCGTTTTGATGAGGAAAGCAATATTGGCTGGGCACGCATGCTGGAGCAGGAAGGTGTCCATGTTGTTTATGGATTGGTAGACCTCAAGGTCCATTGCAAGATCATCATGGTGGTGCGCCGGGAAGGGGAGGGCATCCGCCGCTACGTCCATCTCGGGACCGGAAATTACAATGCGGTCACGTCGCTGATCTATGAAGATCTGGGGCTTTTTACCAGTGATGAAGCGATTGCATCGGATGTCACCGATCTGTTCAATCATCTGACCGGATATTCCACCAAGCACGATTTCAGGAAGCTGCTTGTGGCTCCCTTCAACCTCCGCAGCGGGTTAGAGAAATTGATCCGGCGCGAGATCGGTCAGGCACAAGCTGGCCATAAGGCACATCTTATCTTTAAGGTCAACGCCGTTGTTGATCCATATTTCATTGAGTTGCTTTATGAAGCGTCACGGGCCGGCGTAAAGGTGGATCTGCTGGTGCGCAGTATGTGCTGTCTGAGGCCCGGCATCAAAGGGGTGAGTGAGAATGTGAATGTGGTCAGTATTGTTGGCCGCTATCTTGAGCATAGCCGCCTGTACTATTTTTACAACGAGGGTGAGGAACAGGTTTACATTGGCAGTGCGGATCTGATGCAGCGCAATCTCGATCATCGTGTGGAAGTCCTGTTTCCCCTTGAAAATGCCGAGCATGTCCGCTATGTGCGCGATAAGATGCTGGATACATATCTAAAGGATAATACCCGCGCCCGCGTCATGCAGGAAGATGGAACGTATGTACGCCTTAAGTCCCCGGGCGAGGACAAAGCCGTGGATGTGCAGGAATTTTTTATGAACCATTACCGGGGCAAAAAAGCCTGAGGCGTAGGTTATCTTTACTGGGGGATTGTGAAATAAAACGTACTGCCTTTGCCCTCGACGCTCTCGGCCCAAATCTTTCCCTTGTGCGCTTCAATGATATGTTTCGCAATGGATAAACCCAAACCGGTCCCGCTGCCCGTTCGGGATTTATCGACTCGATAAAAGCGTTCGAAGATCCTTGGAATATCCTCCGCTGGAATTCCGACCCCTGTATCACGTACACCGAATCGAACCTCACCGATCCCTGATTGCGCGGAAAGGACGACTTCACCCCCCGAGCGCGTGAACTTGACTGAGTTATGGATGAGATTGACCAGCACCTGTTCAAGTCTCTGTGAATCGATGTGCACGTTTGGCAAATCATCGGCACATTCCATGCGCAGGCGGAGGTTGGCGCGTTCGGCCTGGAGCTGCATCCGCTGTGAGGCGGACGAAAGCAGATCGCACGGCGCTACCGGCGAACGGTCCAGAGAGAACCGCCCCGATTCGATCTTGGAGAGCTCCAGCAATTCGTTCACCATCTGGGTCAGCGCATCCACTTCGATCTGGATCTGATCCACGAAGCGGCGGGCGGCCGGTGGGTCATCCAATGCGCCATCCTGAAGCGTTTCTGCCAAGGCTCTCAGCGACGCGAGCGGTGTGCGCAGTTCGTGGGAAAGGTTGCTGACAAAATCCCTGCGGACCGTCTCAAGGCGGCGCAGACGGGTAAGGTCCTGAACGAGCAAAAGGCTGCCGCTCGTGTGCTGATCGGGAATGACGACCAGCTGTAGATATTGATGGCGGGTGGGAACCTCGACCGACTCGCTTTGCATCTGACCAGTTTGCTGGCAGCGTCGCCAGGCTTCTACAAGCTGGTGGTTGCGAACGACTTCCACCACGCTATGCTTGACCGGGTCAGCAAATTGAAAGAGCCGGCCCGAGGCCGGGTTGGCGAACTGGATCAGTCCATGGGCATCCGCGATGAGCACGCCATCTGTAATCTGGTCGAGGACGGTCGCGAGGCGCGAACGCTCTGAATCCAGTGTCGAATGTTGAATGTCAAACCTCGAAATGAGGGAGGAAATCGCGCTCGAGATACTTTCGAGCTCTCGTACATTGATTGAGTTTTCCTCAGGCTTTTGACGAATAGCTTGGGCGTACTCGTTCAGATTCCTGCGTAATGTGTAATATCGCCATGCGTATCCCCCGGCAACAATAAGAAAGATGATCGCGAGTATAAAAGTGTAGTTCATAAGAGGTTGAATCGGAGTCCAAAGTCTCCTGACTTTGGAATTCCAACGATTGGAGTCGTTGAGTCCATCCTAGTAGCAACGGAATGACGGAATTTTATTTCTCTGGGTCTGGGTGACCCTCATGTGCCGCTGTTCTGGCGGGAGTGGCTCAATTTGTAAATTGCTTCAGCCTTCAAACCGATATCCGCCGCCTCGCACTGTAACAATGCGAGTAGGTCGGCTCGGATCACTCTCGATCTTTTGGCGCAGCCAGCGCACATGCACATCGACCGTGCGACTGTCGCCAATAAAGTCCCAGCCCCAGACGCGCTCGAGGATGAATTCGCGCGAAAGCATCTTTCCCTTGTGTTCGGCAAAGAAGACCAGCAAGTCATATTCCTGGGGCTTTAGCGCTAGCGGCTTGTCATCGATTGTCACTTCCCGACGGGTGAGATTGATCACGAGACTTCCAAAGGTCAGCTTCTCCTGCTGATTTTGGGAACTGTCCGCATTGGATTTATCAATTTCTTCCCGCAGTAAGCGCGAGCGTCGCAGCTGGGCTTTGACGCGCGCCATTAACTCGCGCATGGAGAAGGGCTTGGTCAGGTAATCATCCGCGCCCACTTCGAGCCCAACGACGCGGTCAATTTCATCATCGCGGGCAGTGAGCATCAGAATGGGCGTGATCATTTCCTTGCGGAGAATACGGCAGACCTCGAAGCCATCTATTTCAGGGAGCATGAGGTCGAGGACGATGAGATCAGGCTTCAAACGCCGCGCGGACTCAAGGGCAGAGCGTCCGTCCCCGACTGCCTCGACGGCAAAGCCATCCTTTTTCAAGTTATAGGACAGCGTATCCCGCAGGGCAGGTTCGTCTTCTACGATGAGGATGGATTCAGGCATAGTTGTTAACAAACTATACCATAAGACATTTTTGTCAAAGTTAAGGTCTTGTTAATGCCTTTGGGTTTGGAGTCCAACGTCTCCAGACTTTGTAACGAAGTCTGGAGATGATGCTACGGCGCCGCTTCGACTCCTAATTCGCAATGATATTTTCATGAATTGCCTGTAAAATTTAGTCTGGCACTCTCATCTAACGAGCATGGCTCA
>DATFQC010000190.1:0-3298 GCA_035264425.1 Anaerolineales bacterium | reverse complement strand
TCGCCGCCCTTTGGATTGAGCATTCAGACCAGCCACAGCTTTGCCCAGGGTTAGCGCTGTTTCTTCATCGTAACCCAGTCGTTCTGCCACGACAGCGGCCCAGAGAGTCAACACCGGGGCGCGGTTGATCTTGATCTTTTTATTTGCCATTTTTACTCCTCTACTGCTAAAGCAAAATTCTCAGTGGTGAAGAGGTAATGTTGTGGATACTATACACTAATTTTTGGCTTGAATCAACAAAATTATCTTCTGAGAGACAGGTTTTGAAAGATTTTGAAAAAATAATTTGTTCACAATTCTCCGTTAGTTCTGCACAAATTCTGCAAATTTGCTCGGTATGCTTTGAGGAAATAGAAAGAAAAGGAGATTTTGATAACGAATGAATAAGAATAATTTTCTAAAAGGGAGGAAAACACGATATTGGATTATTGGCGTGACTGTAGTCCTCCTTGCGCTTTTCGTGTTAATGAGATTTAACTCTGCCCGCGCCAGCAATGCAAGCGCTGAATTGACTGCAACTGTGGTTTCGCTAGATGTTGCACAAACCGTTGAAGCTTCCGGATCTCTGGATGCTCAGCCTTCCGCAAGCCTCACCTGGGATACCGGCGGCGTCGTGGATAAAGTCTATGTACAGACGGGCGACAAGATAAAGGCAGGTGATGTGTTGATGAAACTGAAGACAAGCAGTGTTTCTTCCAGCATTATCTCCGCTCAGGCAGATCTGGTGACCGCACAAAAAGATCTCGAGAATGTGAAAAGCTCCAGTACTGACCTTTCTCAGGCAGTGATTGATTTGAAGGACGCCCAGGAGGCGTACGACAAGGCGGCAAATTACCTGCTGTATTTGCAGAATTCCAAGAAAGTTCCACAAAGCGAGACCCGTTTATTTTTGGAAACCAAGCGAAATAGCTGGATGTATGTGTACAAGACCAAAACATTCAAAGGCCCGGCTCCCCAGGATTGGATTACCGATGCAGAGAATGATCTTGCTTTAAAGACGTCCCAACTCGAAGATGCGCAGCGAACCTATGACCGCCTCAAGGAGGGTTCAAACTCTCAAGATGTAGTTGCAGCCCAGGCCAAAGTGGATGCCGCACAGGCAACAGTCAACTCGATGAGTGTGATTGCTCCTTTCGATGGTGAGGTGCTGTACGTGAAGAGTCAACCGGGCGATGTAGTTGAGGCAAGTACATCGGCGATCAATGTGGCTAACCTCAATCATCTGTATGTCGAGACTCAAGTGGATGAATCGGATGTGGCGAATGTCAAAGTAGGGCAGCCGGCCGATGTCACTTTGGATGCGTTGACCGGAGTCAATTTCAAAGGCAAGGTGATGGCAATGAATCCGGTTGGGGAAGTCGTCTCTGGTTTGGTGAAATATGCAGTTCGTGTTGATCTGGATAAAGTAACAAACCAGAACTTCATCCCATTAGGCACAACGGCAAATGTAGTGATCCATGTGAAGGATGCAACGGCTTCTTTGGCGGTACCCATCACCACCGTGCAAAATGACAGCAAGGGCGAATATGTTCTGGTCGTTCAAGGCGATGGTTCGACAAAGCGTGTTGATGTTGTCAGCGGATCGATCGTAGGCAATATGGTGGTCGTGACCGGCGACTTACAGGAAGGTGAGCAAGTGCAATCTGATCAGCAAAGCAGTTTTAGTGCGCCGAATCCATTCAGGAGAGGTCAATAATGATCCAGGCCGAAGACCTGACGAAGGTTTATCAGATGGGTGATAGTGAGGTGCGTGCGTTGAGCGGTACGAGCTTCACCATCAATAATGGTGAGATGGTCGCGATCATGGGTCCATCGGGTTCAGGCAAAAGCACGTTGATGTCTATAATCGGTTGCCTGGATGTGCCGACTGAGGGAAGGTACAGGTTGGATGGTGTCGCCGTGGAAAACATGGGCGAATCCGAACTCGCTGAAATCCGCGGGCGAAAGATCGGGTTTGTCTTCCAGCAATTCAATTTGCTGGCACGTACCAGCGCCTTGGAAAATGTGATGTTGCCATTGACGTATGCAGGCATCTCGGGAAAAGAAAGGAGCAACCGCGCCCTGAAAGCCCTGGAACGCGTCGGGCTGGGTGACCGGACTCATCACGCTCCCAACGAACTTTCCGGTGGACAGCAGCAACGCGTGGCGATTGCGCGTGCCCTCGTCAATGAGCCTGCCATTTTATTGGCAGATGAACCGACCGGCGCATTGGATAGCAAGACAGGTGTCGAGATCATGGAGTTATTCCAAAACTTGCATAAGGAAAGCGGTCAGACGGTTATTTTGGTGACGCATGATTCCTATGTAGCACGCCATACTGATCGAATCATCAAGCTTTCAGACGGACATATTGTTTCGGATGAAGTCAATCATCATCCGATCAAGGCAGGTACGCCGCGTCCTGAAGAAATAGTAGTGTAGGAGTTTTAGAAATGTTATTTTCAGAGAATTTCAAGATCGCCGTACGTGCGCTGCGTGCCAATAAATTGCGATCTATTCTTACGATGTTAGGAATTGTGATCGGTGTGGCAACGGTAGTTGCGTTACTTTCCATTGGCAAAGGCGCGACGGCCAGTATTACAAGCTCCATTCAAAGTAATGGTTCCAACCTGTTATCTGTTTCACCGGGCAGGCAGCAAAGAGCCATGCAGGGAGCCGGGCAATCCCGCCAGTCCAGTTATTTGTACTATTCGGATTATCAGTTGCTTCAACGCTCGTTATTAACGGACATAACGGCCATTGTCCCAAGTTACCAATCCTCCTATCTTGTGAAATATGGTGATGAAAGTTTCAATGTGAATGTCACGGGTCTTACAGAAGCTTACAAGGATGTGCATTCGTATAAAGTGACGGAAGGCCGCTTTATCAAGGAGGGCGATAACAAGTCAGAGTCATTGGTCGCAGTGCTGGGATCGCAAACAGCCAATGATCTGTTCGGAAGCTTGTCACCGATTGGAAAAACCATTTCGATCAAAGGCGTAAAGTTCACCGTGATCGGTTTGCTGGAATCCAAAGGGTCATCGGGATTTGGCTCCTCAGACGATGCGATCTTTATCCCATTAGAGGCCGGATATAACAAATTGTTTGGATCGACTGCCACCTACAACGACATGAAGATTCTCAATAGCATTGCCATCTCCGTTTCCAGCACGGAGGCTATGGATACGGTCTCGGCGCAGACCGAATTTTTGCTTCGTCGTGCCCACAAGCTTGCCTCGACAGATGAATTGGATTTCAACGTTTTGAGTCAGGCAGACTTGTTAAGTACACTAAATTCAGTGACGCAGACACTGACGAT
>DATFQC010000189.1:0-3060 GCA_035264425.1 Anaerolineales bacterium | reverse complement strand
CATCCATCAACGTGGCGAGAGTCGCACATGTTCTACATATTCACTGCCCTCATCTCCATCCGCGTGCGAGATCACCAGCCGCGCCTCTGTTCCCAACCTGCGGATCAGCTCAATGGCATACTCGATCCCTTTGCGCTGGAGAGGACGCGTCGGCTGGAGAAAGAAATGTTCATTCGCATTAACTCCCAGGTCCGCGCGCAGCGACGCGGTGTAGTCCTCTGGCCCCGATGGGTCAGGTGGGTTGTCAAAGTCCATTACATTTGGGATGACCGAAACATTAATCCCACGCCGCTTGCCCATTTCGGTCGCCGCCAGCGAATTGATCACCACATGATGAATGCTCGGCAGTCGTGGCGGAAATGCCATCTCAAGATAGTCGCCGATGCAGTTGACTAAAAACCGTTTCCGTTCCCAGAAAAAATCGTGGTGATGAGCAATGACCGGAATGCCCGTTTCAGCGATCAGTTCGGCTAAGGCAAGACCGAGAGGAATATTCATCGGAATCGAGAGAGCATTTTCGGCGATCAACAGATCAAGATCGAATTTCTTGATGAACTCATATAGACGGTCTTTGAGATAGCCTCGCAATTCATGGATTCGATGTGTGATTTCCGGTGGACGGGTAGGGGACCTGTAGGAGATATTAGCAATCTCCTGAACATCTTTATGTAAAAAATGTGCCTCGGGCACAACGAAACTGATTGGCTCCGGCAGGTCAGATTGACCTGCAAAATAATACACGCTCTGCCCCAATCTTTCCAAAATATGTGTCCATTTTTGGGTCTCCAGGGAAACACCATCGGTACCACTGAACCGAGTGGAAATAAAACCGATAGGATGGCTGGATAGATGTGGCGGACTCTGCATGTTACTCATGAATTGTCCTTTCGTTACCGGATTGCCAGATCAATGAAACTGCTATGCATCAGGGGAAATAATTCTTCTTTATTTGTTGATGAAGTTATCAGAGATATTTTTACTTTTCAGTTTCAGATTCGAAGAAAGCAGGAACAGGTTATGGTGTGCCTCCGGGTTCACTAGCTTTTATCACATATGCGCGCAAAGAGGAAAAGGAGATGCGATACCCTGATATTTGGTGGACTGTAGGGGCGATAGGTGAGTGATCGTCCTGAACTGTGGTTAGGCTTCCTAGGAAATCGCGGCCGTCGCGCTTTGCATGGAAGACTCCCTGCCCGCGTTCCATGCGACCACAACAACCGCGAGGAAGAGCAGAGCCGAGAAAATACTCTGACCGATATCCAGGAGAAACGTGCTGAGCACAAAGCCAACCATGCTGATTGCAATCACCCAACCCGTCCAGCGGGGAAAGGAGCTACTTCTGGTGAGGGCATTTCCGATAAGCACTCCTCCGGCCATGAACAGCAGCAGAGCGATAAGTGCAGTGCCGAAGAGGACTCCATTGTAGACTTGGTTGTAGAAATCGAGCGCGTTCGGCTGTCCTGCAATAAACATCCGTCCCATGGCAGTTTGAGCAAAAGCAGCAACACCAAAGATCGAGGAGACAAGAGTGTTGGATAGGATCATGGCCACCATTCCGGCGATTGCCCTTCCTGCTGCGTTTGAGTCCTGCAGGTATAACATCAATGCAACAACACCGACTGATCCAATGGCTGCTCCGGTAATGCTATTGATCAAATGAGACAATAGAAAGCTGGTCGTGGTCACGTATACAGCAAAGCCAGCGAAATCCGTTTGGGGATTTGGCTGATGCGTGAGCGTGCCGAGGAACAACAGGGCTGCCCAAACCGGCAATGCCCAAAGTGCTCCACGGGCGAAGGAACGTACCTGCTGTGTCATGTATCTCTCCTCTCAATATGACAAGATGCCAACTCATAATACTGGGCTGACATTCATTGAACCTGACGGGATTTTCAATTTACTTTTTCTAATCAGGGATTATGGAAACAGTATAGCAATTACTTTGCCTAATAGCAACAACCAATCTCTACCATGAGGATACTCGATAGCTCTCAAACCTAAATATCTTCCATTATTATTTAACTGTGGTTAAATTACCTTACCAGCCAGTTGTTTATCTCCTCTTTATCGTCTCCGGTGACTAAAATGCTAATTCACTCCTCCTCCCAACTCCTTACCCTCGCTCACGGTCCCCAACGCGGTAAATCCCTCGGCAGGCTTGGAATTATCGAAAACGGCGCGGTCGTCGTGCGAGATGAAAAGATTGTCGCGGTTGGTACCACGGCTGAATTGAAAGCCTCCTATCCTCAGGAACCAACTCTCGACGCGAGTGGCTGTGTCCTTATGCCTGGCTTCGTGGACCCGCATACGCATGTGATTTGGGGAGGCGACCGCGCCAACGAATTCGAGATGAAGATGGCTGGCAAACCTTATTTGGAGATTCTGGCGGAAGGAGGCGGCATCATTTCTACCGTCAGACAAACCCGGACGGCCTCCATCGAAACACTGATCTCGCAGACGCGGCCGCGTCTGCTGAGGATGTTCGCGCACGGCACCACTACTGTTGAAGCCAAGACAGGATATGGATTACAAACGGCAACAGAACTCCGTCTGCTCAAAGCCTTACTGGCCCTCGACGATGAAACGCCACTCGACCTTGCCATCACTTTTCTCGGTGCGCATGCGATCGCCCCTGAATTCAAAGACGACCCTCAGGGTTACACCAATCTCGTTTGTGAGACGATGCTGCCCATCCTATGTCAATGGTGGGAAGTTCACGCGCCGCGCCGGTCCCTGCCATTTGTGGATGTCTTTTGTGAGGAAAAAGCTTTTGACCTCGAGCAATCGCGTCAAATCTTGACGAAGGCTCATTCCCTGGGATTCCCGCTCAAAATCCACGCGGATGAATTCGCAAATATTGGTGGCGCGTCGCTGGCAGTGGAGCTGGGCGCAGCCTCTGCGGATCATCTCGTCAAAACCTCAGACGCGGATATTGCTGCCCTGGGAAAATCAGATACAGTTGCGGTTGCCTTGCCCTGCACTCCCTTTGGGCTGGCTGAAAAAGAATACACCCCTGCGCATAAATTACTGAAAGCGGACGCAATTCTTGCTCTGGCTACA
>DATFQC010000188.1:0-3074 GCA_035264425.1 Anaerolineales bacterium | reverse complement strand
TGTTTCTTTTTGCGGTTTACATCTAGCACTTTGGCTTCGACTTCATCGCCTTCTTTTACGATTTCGTTGGGAGTCTTTACATAGCCATGAGCCAGTTCACTGACATGAACCATGCCGGGTCGCTCGGCGCCGATATCAACGAATGCACCGTAAGCCTCAAGGCGAACTACTTTTCCCTTGACAATCATATCCGGTTCGATCTCTTTCCATTCCAACGCCAGAGGTTCGATCATTGTCAGTTCAATGCGATCTTTTCTTACGCGACGAACCCAGACGTCTATGGTCTGGCCCTCTTTCACAATGTCTTCGACTTTATTAACCGGATCTTGGCTCAGTTGAGAAATGTGAATAACGCCGGGAATGCTTTGGCCAACATCTACAAGGGCTCCCGCCAGGGTTGTCTTTAATACTTTTCCACTTAATTTTGTTTTTGGTTCGAGCGTCGTGGTGGACGCTATATCAGGTGTTGTCATAATTTTTGCTCCTACAAGGTTGTAATAATGCCAAGAATTGATTATACCTGTTTGGCAACCTTGAGTCAATGTGAAATCTGTTTCAATAGGAATAAGTTGGGCTTGGAGGTTTTTTGATTCACTATTCTTTCATTTTTATAGATGTGTTGAGAAAAGCGAATCCTACAATTGTTAATTTCTAAAAATGATGTAAAGTCTTGACGAGCACGCCTATTGTGATGTATATTTGCGCGAGTTACGTAGGTTTCGGAAAAAATAATATAAAATCATGTACAATTTCGACAAAATAGACATAAAAATTGTCAATTTATTACTTGAAGATGGCCGTATGCCTGCGTCTGAGATCTCACGTCGCATGGGAGATATTTCAGAGCGCGCGGTTCGCTATCGGATTGACCGGATGGTCAATGAAGGTGTGATCCAAATCAGCGCCGTGGCCAGGCCCCAAGCCTTTGGCTTAACAACGATCGCAGATATTTGGCTGGAGGTTGAATCAGACCGCATTCTTGAGGTCGCAAAAAAGATGGCGGAGTTCGATAACGTGAGTTATGTCGCTTGTGGAATTGGGGAATCAGATGTCAGCATTCAGATCGTTGCCAAAGATACAGCTGAGATTTATCAATTCGTGACGGAAGTGGTTCGAAAAGTAGCGGGCGTTCGCAAGACGACCACTTCCATTGTGCCCTTGATTATCAAGGATGTGTATCAGTGGCGAGTTCCGGAAAGAATCGTACGCGAAATCTCGGAAAAAGAAGTCCCAGCAACAACAGACTAAAGCATTTGGAGGAAATACATGTTTGGACCAAAGACGCTTGCGCTGCAAAAACGTGCTCAAGAAATTATTCCACTTGGTGTAAATTCCAATTTTCGATTCTGGGGAGACAACATTACTCCCTATGTTGAAAAAGCGAAAGGCGCATATCTTTGGGACGTGGATGGAAAAAAATATATCGATTATCGCATGGCGTTTGGACCCATTATTTTGGGACATTCCTATGATGAGGTCGATCAAAAAGTCATTGAAGAGATTCAACGCGGCATTCTCTTTGCGATGACAGGTGAACTCGAAGTTGCCGTGGTGGAAATGATCGTTGCGATGGCTCCAGCTGTAGAAATGGTGCGCCTTGCCTGTTCAGGAACAGAAGCGACCATGCATGCGATTCGTGTGGCGCGAGCCTATACGGGACGTGATCTGATCTTAAAGTTCGAAGGCAATTATCATGGATTTCATGATCACACATTATGGTCAACCTATGCGCCCGTGGAAGCGTATGGAAATTCACGCAGCCCGATTCCAGTGCCGGGATCATCGGGGATTCCAAAATCCATGCGTGAATTTATTATCACATTGCCATTTAATGATTTTGAGGGATTCGAACGAGTCATGCGTTCCTATGGGGAGCAGATTGCAGCAGTGATCACTGAACCCTGTCAGGGAAATTGCGCGGCGATCAATCCTCAGGACGGATTTCTGGAACTGATCCGCCGGAAGACCGAAGAATACGGTTGCGTTTTTATTCTGGACGAGGTGAAGACTGGCTTCCGGATCGCGAATGGCGGGGCGCAGGAATATTACAATCTCAAACCTGACCTGGCAACATACGCAAAAGCCCTAGGCAATGGCTACCCGGTCGCCGCGTTCGGCGGCAAAAAGGAGATCATGTCAATTATCGGACACGGCGTCGCCCAAGGCGGAACGTACACGAACAATAAGCCAGGCGTGGCGGGCGCGTATGCGACCTTAAAGCTGCTGAAATCAAAACCGATTCTGAAAACCATCGAGCAACGAGGCCAACGCCTGAGGGATGGCCTGAAGGAAATCTTTGAAGAGAATGATATTCCTGCTGTATTCACCGGCTATCCTGCCATGTTTTCTTTCTCGCTTGGCGTGGACACGGTAACCTGTCAACGCGACTGGGCGAAAAGCGATCATGAGATGTATCTCAAGCTCACTGAAAAAGCAATTGAACGCGGCGTGATGCCTGACCATGATGCGCGTGAACCCTGGTTCTTATGCTATGAGCACAGTGACTCGGATATTGATGAAACGCTAAATGTTTATGCAGAAATTGTGAAGCAAGTGAAAATGTAGAGAAGTTCATACAGGCACACAATCAAGGATGTGTGCCCGTTTTCTTATCTGCTTATATACCGTATGGAGACAACATGACCCACCTCACAGCGCAGGAAATTGTCGATCTCAACAAGGAATATACTTTCTACTCTTGGTCTAATCAGGGCCAGGTGAATCCGATACCAATGGTCAAGGCAGAGGGAGTCTATTTTTGGGATGCGGACGGAAAACGCTACCTTGATTTCGCCTCGCAATTAGTGAACACAAATGTTGGACATCAGCACCCTAAAGTGGTGAAAGCCATTCAGGATCAGGCTGCGCTGTTGACATTTGCGAGCCCCAGCATGGCAACCGAACCGCGCGGCTTGCTTGGAAAAAAACTGGCAGAAATTACCCCAGGTGATTTGAAGAAGACCTTTTTTACACTGGGCGGAGCCGAAGCGAATGAGAACGCAATCAAAATTGCTCGTTTCTACACCGGACGAAACAAAATCCTGGCACGTTATCGTTCTTATCACGGTGCGACA
>DATFQC010000187.1:0-9739 GCA_035264425.1 Anaerolineales bacterium | reverse complement strand
GAGAGCAAAAAACAGATCGCCAATTTCGGAGGCAAGCTCAAAGTCGGTCTCTGCGTTTTTGATCTCTTCTATCTCCTCCTTAACCTTATCCAGAACGCCTTCAATTTCAGGCCAATCAAAGCCGACGCGCGCAGCCCGATCCTGATATTCCTGCGCCTGGCTTAGAGCAGGTAGCGCCAACGGAACGCCATCCAGCAATCCCTTTTCTACTTTCTTGTCACTTCTTTCCTTTTCCTTCAGCTTCTCCCAATTTGTCAAAACTCCGTCAACACCCTCCAGTTTTAGATCACCAAATACATGCGGGTGGCGCCGTACAATTTTGGAATGGATTCCATGAATGACTTGATTGACATTAAATTGATTCTCTTCATTTGCAATTTGAGATTGCAAAACGACTTGTAATAACAAGTCACCAAACTCCTCGCGCATATCCGTGAAATCACCGGAATCAATCGCAGTGATCGCTTCGTAGGATTCCTCCAATAGGTGCTTTCGCAGAGATTCATGAGTTTGTTCTTGATCCCAGGGGCAACCATTTGGTGCGCGTAAATGGGCAACAATTTCAGCAAAGGATTCGAAGGATGTCCCCTCTCCCAGTGCAGGAATATATAAAGAGAAATCCTTGGGAAACTCATCTCCGCTAAATTCAATTAATCTTTCTTCCTTCATCTTTCCGTCTTCCACCACAAAAACCACGTGTTCTCCTGGATAAGTTGTCAGTAAAACATTCTTCAAATGCAAGGCGAGTTCACGTGAATCAATGCTTGTCAAAAGCGCAGGCATATCAGGTGGGTAAGGCGGAACATGCGCAGATGCAAGGGTCTGCGCTTCGAGCAGGGTCAGTTTTGAAGGTGGAGAGATATGAAGCACATCAAAAGTTTTGGCAACAAAAGTAAAGTCCATAAAAGTCTCCGGTTACAGAGTATTCATAAATTATTAAAGAAGATCAGTGATTCATGAAATAGGCCGTAACGCAAAATACGCAACTCGTATTGTATCTTACGAATTGCGTACCTCACTTCCAAACTGGTTTGAAAAATTAACGCTTGGTGTAAGTAGGCGCCTTACGGGCTTTCTTGAGGCCAGGCTTCTTGCGTTCTTTAACGCGAGCATCACGGGTGAGCAAACCACGCTTACGTAATGCAGACGTCCAATCGCCATTAATCAGAACCAGAGCGCGGGAGACTCCCAAACGCACTGCTTCGGTCTGACCCGTCACGCCACCACCATTCACCTTGACGGTAATATCGTATTTGCTTGCGTCCTGACCAACCGTCTCGAACGCGCGCAAAATATCGTGCAAATCACCTATTCGCGGGAAATATACAGTAGCTTCCTTCTCATTTACAGTAAAGCTACCGGAACCATCCATCAGGCGGACACGGGCTGTACTTTCCTTGCGACGACCAATTGCTTCATAATACTGTGCCATATCTTCTTAACCTCTTTCTTCACTTCTCGCCAGTGATCAGCGGCTCGGGATGATTTGTAGTATGGGGATGGTTGGGCCCAGCATAAATTTTCAACCGCTTGAGTAAGGCACGTCCCATACGATTATGCGGCAACATGCCCCACACTGCTGCGCGCAACACGCGATCGGGATGCTGCTGCAGTTGGTCGCGCAGCGAGATGGCTTTATAACCACCAGGATAACCTGAATGGCGGTGATATATTTTAGTTTCCAGCTTTGTGCTGGTCTTGGTGCCGGTTACAGCTACACGCTCAGCATTAATCACCACAACATAATCACCCATTTCCACACCGGGCGTGAAGGTTGGTTTATGTTTACCCAGCAGGACACGCGCGATGCTTGCAGCAATCCGCCCAAGGATTTCGCCATCGGCATCTACAAGCACCCACTTACGTTCGATTTCACTTGCTTTCGGATAGTACGACTTGTACACTTTCTGAATCTCCGTTTCTTTTCTTATTGACCAATTGACTCAATGAAATTTGGGTATGTCACTTCGACTAACATCAGTCCGTGTGCAGGAGCCAGACCTGCCGGAAGTTGTTCATTTCCGTTTTCGACCAATTCCTGTTCCGCTAAAGGATGAACAATTGTATCAGCTGAGGCTTTGCCTTGCGCAACAGCCACTTGGACAAATACCAGCCTCCGCACCATTCGGTATAAAAAGGCATCGGCCTGCACTTCGAAGTGCCACTCATCCTGACCAGCTTGCGTCCATTTCGCTTTCATCACGGTCCGCATGGTGCTGCCTCTGGGAGTGGTCGGGGAACCGAAGGCAGAAAAATCGTGTGTTCCGAGAAAAAGCTGCGCGGTCTGTACAAGTGCTTCGCTTTCTACTTTAGGCCATACCCGCCAATGGAAGCGCTCCCGAATTGGGTCGCGCACTGGCTGGCAGAATAACCTATAGCGATAGCAGCGGGAGGTTGCATCAAAACGCGGATGGAATTTTGCATGAACCACCCGTGCTTTGTGAACAGCCAGATCGGCCGGTAAAGCGGCATTCAACGCGCGGAGGAGTTCCTCGTCAGAGTGTGACCAATCGAGGTCAAACGAAGCAACCTGACCTGTCGCATGAACACCTGTATCTGTCCGTCCAGCTAGGTTAACCGAGCGTCCAGTCCATTTCAACTTGCACAGGGCTTTTTCAAGTTCGCCCTGCACCGTTCTTTTGCTCGCCTGCCGCTGGCTCCCGAAAAAATCCGTACCATCGTAAGCAAGAGTCAATTGGTAACGTGCCATTGTAGTAGCGACGTCAGTCGCTGGGAATAACGGCTGTACCTGTTTGATCTGCCAAGCAAATCATGTAGAGTATCAGGAATGCCGTTAATACTTTATTCTTCAACTAATTCCAAAATCACCATCTCAGCTGCATCGCCCATCCGGGGTCCAAGCTTCAAGATACGAGTGTAGCCACCATTGCGGGTCGCAAAGCGCGGAGCGATTTCGTCAAATAGGCGTTTGATCACCTGATTGTCTCCAAGCTTGGAGATAACCAATCGGCGGGCGTGCACCTTCTGTGCATCGTCGCCTGAAGCACTATTACGTGCAATGGTGATCAGACGTTCCGCCTCGCCACGGATCGCGTTTGCCTTAGCGCGCGTGGTCTGAATACGCTCGTGTATGAAAAATTGTTTGATAAGGTTGCGACGAAGTGCTACACGTGCACCGGTCGTCCTTCCAAGTCTATAACCTGATACTTGATGTCGCATTGCAATTACTCCGCAGAACTCGTTTCGTCTTTCATGTAGCCCTTTTCGCGCATTTTCTGGCGGAGCTCGTCGAGACTCTTTTCACCAAAATTGCGGATGGACATAACTGCCGTCTCGCCTTTTTCAAGGAGATCAAGGACATCACCGACAGTAGTGATACCAGTACGCTTGAGTGAATTGAAGACACGTACTGAAAGGTCAAGAGCTTCCACAGGCGTATCGGCTAGTTCACTAGTCAAACGACTGCCACCCACTTCCTTTTCCATAGAGATAGCCAGGGTCTCTTCAGAAACGCCGGCAATATAGCGCAGGTGATCAATGACCAGCTTGGCAGCCGTGCTGAGTGAGCGCTCAGGCGAAATGGTGCCATCGGTCCAGATCTCTAATACAAGCTTGTCATAGTTTGTGCTCTGACCTACGCGAGCCGAAGTTACTTCCCAGTTCACTCGTTTCACAGGACTGTAGATCGCATCGATCGGCAATTCACCGATGGGCATATGTCCGCTGCGTTCATTGGCGGGGGAATATCCGCGGCCGCGCTCCACCGTGAATTCAAGATCAAGTTTGGTCTTGGGGCTATCGACGGTAAAGAGATACAGTTCGGGGTTGACAATTTCAACCTCGGCAGGCGTGATGATGTCTGCGGCAGTAACGGTCCCCTCCCCGCGTACCTCTAGATTCATGCGGGTAGTATCTACACCGTCAAGCTTCAGACGCAACTGCTTAACCTGTAGCGTCACCTGTATGACATCTTCGCGGACGCCCGGAATCTCACTGAACTCATGCAAAACATCCGCGATACGAATGGAAGAAACGGCTGCGCCTTCCAGTGAAGACAACAAGACCCGGCGCAGTGCGTTCCCGAGTGTAACCCCATAGCCGCGTTCAAGGGGGCTGATAACAAATTTACCGTAATTTCGAGCCTCAGCTTCGCGCTCAATTTTCGGCATAACCATATTCGTGATACCCATCACGGTTCACCTCTCCCTGTAAGAAACAGTAGAAATTTAACTGACTGAAATATTAGCACAAGCAACAGCGGCAATACTACCGTGAGTAGTATTCGACGATCAGCTGTTCGTTCAAAAAACCGTCGATTTCAGCGCGCTCAGGAAGGCGCTGAATATTGCCAGACAATTGCTTTGTGTCACGATTGAGCCAGCTTGGTGATGTGCGAGCATCCGCCAGGTCACCTAATTCTTTGAAATAGGTCAGGCCACGTGAGCCATCGCGTATTCCAATGACATCCCCTTCTCTGAGGAGCATGGAGGGCACATCCGTGCGACGACCATTCACTGTGAAGTGACCATGGGTCACCAACACACGAGCCTGCGCACGATTTGCTGAAAATCCAAGGCGGTAGATGACATTGTCAAAACGCGACTCAAGGATTTGCAGGAGATTTAGACCCGTCAAGCCGCGGCGCTGGAGAGCAACTTCATAATAGCGGCGGAACTGACGCTCCAAAACCCCATAAACACGTCGGGCGCGTTGTTTGGCGCGCAACTGACGTAAATAGTCAGACTCGCGACCAGAACGGCTACGCGTGCCTCGACTGCCTGTACGTCCATGCTGACCGGGCGGGAAGTTACGTCTATCAACCGCACATTTCGGGGTGAAACAGCGTTCACCTTTTAGATACAGCTTTTCGCCTTCACGCCGGCAGAGTTTACAAACCGGACCTAGATACTTCGACATATGTTTCTTTCCTCTACATCAAATCACACGCGGCGCTTTTTCGGCGGTCGACAGCCATTATGCGGCACCGGCGTAATATCAGAAATTGAACGGACTCTTAATCCCATGGCCTGGACAGCACGAATCGCATTTTCACGACCCGGGCCAGGTCCTTTTACAAACAAATCGACTTCCTGTATTCCCAGTTGCTGGGCAGCTTTGATCGCTTGTTCTGCTGCCAGACGAGCAGCAAAGGGTGTGCTTTTGCGAGACCCTTTAAAGCCGGCCGAGCCGGCACTGCCCCATGCAACTGTATTGCCTTCTGTATCTGTGATCGTGACAATCGTATTATTAAATGATGCAAAGATATGCACCTGTCCGGAAGACAAAGCGCGTTTGGTCTTCTTTGCGCCTGCCGTTCGGCGTGTGGAACGTACACTTTGAGCCATAATTTATTAACCTCTTATTTCTTGGCGCCACGACGGCGACCGCGTCCAGCAACCGTTTTCTTGGTGCCTTTGCGGGTACGCGAATTTGTTTTTGTTCGCTGGCCACGAACCGGCAAATTACGGCGATGGCGCATGCCACGATAAGATCCGATTTCAATTAAGCGCTTAATGCTCATTTGAACTTCGCGGCGCAAGTCACCTTCCACCTTGTAGTTCTTGCTAATATACTCGCGGATCGCAGCCACATCAGCCTCAGAAAGGTCTTTTACTCGTATATCAGGACTGACCTTGGTGTAGGCCAAAATTTGCTGGGCGCGAGTCGGTCCTATCCCATAGAGATAGGTCAAGCCAATTTCAACCCGCTTATTGCGGGGCAGATCAACACCTTCAATTCTTGCCATAGTTTATCTATCCCTGTCGCTGTTTATGCTTTGGATTTTCGCAGATTACAAATACGATGCCTTTGCGCCGGACGATTCTGCATTTGGCGCAGCGCTTGCGTATCGATGGTGAAACTTTCATGACAACTCCTTACAAACTTTCTTTCGTTCTCTATATAGCCAAGTTTTTGATTATACACGTTCGTCTTTACTTCGTCCAGATTACACAAAACAAAGCACGAGGATCATTGGACAGTCAGGATAAGAGGTTTTCCTTCGGTGACAGCCACAGAATGTTCAAAATGTGCTGTCAGTGATCCATCTGCAGATACCACTGTCCATTGGTCAGGAAGGACACGGGTTTCTGCAGTACCTACAAGTACCATTGGTTCGAGAGCAATCGTCATACCAGCTTTGAGCGGCATTCCAGTGCCAGGTTTGCCATAATTCGGCACTTGTGGTCCTTCGTGCATTTGTCTTCCAACGCCATGGCCGGTATATTCACGTGTCAGGTAATAGCCACGGCTTTCCACAAAATTTTGTATCGCCGCAGAGACGTCACCAGTACGATTGCCTACACACATCTTTTCGATGCCTGCACTCAGCGCACCTTCAGTGACGTTCAGGAGTTCCTGCGCTTCAGGAGATAATTCACCAACACCTGCGGTCAGCGCAGAATCAGCCACCATGCCTTCGAATACCGTTCCACAATCAATCGAGACGATGTCTCCAGCTTTGAGCTTACGCTTCTTGCTCGGAATGCCGTGGACAAGTTCCTGATTAATGCTTACCGTGACCGAAGACGGAAATGGCGGATGACCATATCCTTTGAATGGCGATACACATCCATGTTTCCTCAGCACTTCCTCAGCAGCCGCGTTGAGGTCGGCTGTGGAAACACCCGGTTGTAAAAGTTCTTTTGCAGTCGCCAGGACGCTTGCATTGATGCGCCCCGCCTCGCGCATAATTTGCAATTCGGCTGGGCTTTTAATATGGATCTGCCGTGACCAACTCATAAGGTTCACTTACTTACTGCAGTCAATAAATCCTGGGTTACTTCAGCTATTGACCGCATCCCATCAATTTCAATTAATTTTCCGTGATCACGATAATAGGAGATCAACGGTGAAGTTTGATCAAGGTAAACTTCGATCCGACGCTTCACTGTCTCTGCTTTATCGTCATCACGCTGGTAAAGTTCAGACCCGTCAAAGTCACACAGTTTATCGTTTTTTGGCGGATTCGACTTCTCATTAAAGATATGACCATTTTCACGACACGTCCAGCGGCCCCCCAAGCGTTTCACAAGAACGTCATCTTCAGCGGTGACAAATGGCACCGCATCTACATGTCCATCAAATTCATTGAGCATGGCCTCCAACGCATCTGCCTGAGCCGGAGTACGGGGGAAACCATCCAAAATGGCGCCTGCTTTACAGTCGGGTCGACTGAGTCGATCACGTACCATGGCTATGGTCACATCGTCGGGGACCAATTCGCCTTTGGTCATATAGGTTTGAGCAAGTTTTCCAAGCTCAGTCTGGTTCTTAAGGTTCTCTCGGAACAAGTCACCTGATGAAATATGTGCCAGGCCCGTTTGCTCAGATAAAATCTTTGCCTGCGTACCTTTACCGACACCCGGGGGACCGAGCAGGACAATGAAGGTCGCCATAAATACTCCTAGCTGATCAGTAGTTTTTCTTGATAACCATGCAACTTAAGTTCAGCTTCAATATTCATAAAGGTATCGCGCACAACTCCAACAACGATAAGCAGACCGGAAGATGTCGTCAGGAAAAGGGTTGCCCCCGTAGACGCAGCCGGCAGGATCAACCTTAATAGAAACGGCATGATCGCAACCGTACCCAACAGCACAGCGCCTGGAAGAGTAATCCGGCTTTGGATGCGACTCAAATATTTCTGAGTAGCCGCCCCAGTATGTACGCCAGGGATTTGGGCGCCGGAACGCTTCAAGTTGTTACCGTAATCCTGTTGTTCAAAAATGACGGTTGTATAGAAATAGGTAAAGCTCACAACCATAATGAAGTAGAGGACCCAGTATCCCCAGGAATTCGTGCCTGTTGCATTAAAGAAATTTTGTATCGCGGTTGCAAAGTTCTTCACCCAAGCTGTTTGGTTGGAGATAAAATAGCTGGCGATGATGGCCGGGAATTGCAAGATAGCGCTGGCAAAAATCAGAGGAATCATCCCTGAAAGATTAACCATTAAGGGCAAAGTGGGCTGGGGCATTCTGACCGACTTGCCGCGCTGAATTGCATAAAAGACCTGGCTTTTTTGTGGGTACATAATGGGCACATTGCGGCGTCCCTGTTGGACGTACACAATTGCCAACACGGTCAGCACAATCACTAACACCATGGCAAAAAGTAATATCCAGCGATTCTGTTCATCCAGCCAAAGTGTTTGAAAGTTCGCTGGAATCTGAGACACAATCCCCGCAAAGATCACCAGGGAGAGTCCCTGGCCGCGGATGCCATACTCAGAGATTAATTCACCTAACCAGATCGCGAACATGGTCCCAGCTGTCATTACGAGGAGAACGGTGAGTGACGGAAGCCAGAGTTCCTTCGTAAAAGCAAACTGGATTACCGGCCGACCTACTCCCTGGATAGCGAGGGAATTGAATATATTGATCTGGCCAATCGCCGAAAGAACTGCCATGGGGACAGCCAGGTAATAGGTCCACTTCTCCATCCAACGACGGCCTTCACGCTGATCTTCCTGCATGCGGCGCTGCAAGGAAGGGATAATCGGGATCAGCAATTGTAGAATGATCTGGGCGGTAATATAAGGATACACACCCATCGAGAGAAGAGAGAAGTGTTGGATGGTGCCACCGGAGAGCAGATTCAGAAAACCTAGAAAGCCTCCCGACCCGCCCTGCGAGTTAAAGAAAGCTGCCAAGGCTTCTCGGTCAGCTCCCGGCACCGGGATGTTTGCTGCAATGCGGAAGAGTATCAATATTCCGAGTGTGATCAGCAGTTTCTTGCGAATATCTTCCGAGCGCCATAGAAAACGCCACGCGGATTGTTTCTTTTCAGGCATATCTGGACAGTCCTCTTAACTCAGAATTAACTTATCAACTCTACACTACCGCCGGCCGCTTCTATCTTTGATTTGGCGCCGGCACTTACGCGATGAGCGCGCACTTTGAGGGCGACTTTCATTTCGCCTCTTCCAAGGATAACGACAGGGTTGCGTGGATCACGAAGCAAATGGGCTTTCTCCAAAGATTCGGGGTTAACTTCACCCTCGGTTTGGAAGGATTCAGTCAATTGATCCAGGTTGACTTCGTTGTACTCCACTTGATTGCGCGGTGTAAAGCCTTGGCCACGCATAAACGGCAGGCGGCGATAAAAGGGCAGGTTGCCGCCTTGACGATACATATGTCCACCCTGGCCAGAGCGCGCGCCTTCTCCCTTGGTACCGCGACCGGCAGTTTTGCCCTGCCCAGCGGAAATACCACGCCCAACACGTTTTCGATTCTTTTTGGAGCCCGGATTGGGCACAAGATCGTGTAGTTTCATCTTTCTTTCCTACTCTTCGACCTGCAGTAAATGAATAATTTTACGGATCATTCCACGCACAGCCGGATTATCCTCGTGTTCAACAGTTTGATGCATGCGACGTAAACCTAGGGCAAGGACGGTTTTCTTTTGATCCTTGGTATAACCGATTGGACTACGAACCAAGGTCACGCGCACAGTTTTGCCGCCAGTTTCTTGCTTAGGCATTTTGCTTCCTCCGTTCCCAGAACGGCAATAACTCACTAACGTTCTTACCGCGGCGAGCTGCTTCCACCTGAGGGGACTTCAACTGCTCAAGAGCATTAAACGTTGCCTGTACTACATTCAAAACATTAGCGCTACCCTGCGACTTGGTCAAAATATCGCGCACGCCAGCCACTTCCAGCACAGCTCGCACACCACCGGCGGCTATAACACCAGTACCAGGCGAGGCGGGTTTGAGCATCACACGTGCCCCAGCGACCTTCCCTAATACTTCATGAGGGATGGTAGTACCGGAAAGGTT
>DATFQC010000186.1:0-6522 GCA_035264425.1 Anaerolineales bacterium | reverse complement strand
GTTGGATATCAGAAACCGTTTTTACATCCCCGCTTCCAATCACAGGGATTTTGACCAGCGATTTCACTTCGGCAATGGCGTCCCAATTTGCGTCGCCGCTGTAACGCTGTTCTTTTGTCCGCCTATGGATGGCGATGAGGGAGCCGCCATTTTCCTCCACAATGCGCGCGATCAATTTATAGTTTTTATTTTGATCCCACCCCAAACGGATCTTGCCCGTGACAGGAACGTTCAGCGCTGTGGTCAAATTTTTGAACGTGCGCGCGATCTTTAATGGAGTTGGCATCATGCCTACGCCCGCGCCGCGGTCCGCGATGCTTTTGGCAGGACAACCCATGTTAATATCGATGATATCTGGTCTCAGTTGCTGTACGCGTAGCGCAGCTTTCAAGATCAGATCTGGGTCGTCTCCATAGATTTGAAAAGTTACTGGTCTTTCTGCTTCCTCAAAAAACAGTCTTTTGACTGGCTCCTTTGAGCGGCTTAGAATTTTCTCAATCTTTACGAACTCGGTATAGCTCATTGCAGATCCAAGCGCTCGGCACAGCGAGCGGAAGGGCCAATCGGAATAGCCATCCATGGGCGCGAGAATTGCATCCCCGTAGATGGGAATGTCGCGAACGTAAAAAGATGGGTGTAAAGCTTGTCCTTTATCCATAAATTGCAACACTAGTATAACAAATTTTTTCGCCAAGGAATTTTGCGGAAGCATAATCAGTCAAAATGCGTGGATGACGAATCTGGGAGGAAGACATGGCAGATGATCGTTTGGAGCGGGCAATTGGGCTAGTTCAATCGGGGAATATGGAGGCTGCCCGCGAACTACTATGAACTTATGCCAAGAGTTGGACATGTAGTTACAAAAGATGGCGTAAAATTAACAATTGATTTGTTCAGGAAAACAATCAGCAAGTAAAGAACGAAAAAGAATGAAATATTTTGTTCTCTCGGTTTTATATCTCTTCGTTTTGGGAGGCTGTACTCCCAATACCATCACACCAATTGTGGAAATAACCCCTGCTACAAGTAGCGAATCTTCACAAGTTTTCTTTGATGATTTCTCTTATTCCACCACTGGTGAAATGACAGCAAATGGATGGATCGTTCGCAGTGGTTTGGGCTGGCCCGGGGTGAGTGGTGCTACGTTTCGTCCTGAGAACGTGTCGTTTGTAGATTATCCTGATCCAGCTGACAATCGTCTCTTACGCATGACCTCCTCCACTGATGGCTCCGGTGAAAACACCTTTCCAACCCAGATTTGTCATCAGCGTAAATATCTTGAAGGGACATACGCGGCTCGTGTGCGATTTAGCGATGAACCTGCCTCGGGGACCGATGGCGATCAGGTTGTGGAAACGTTTTATACAATTACACCTTATATTAAGGCTTTCGATCCAGACTACAGTGAGATGGATTATGAGTATCTGCCGAACGGCGGCTGGGGTGGCGCTGAGTTGACATTTTATGTCACAACCTGGGAAACCGTACAGATCGAGCCGTGGAACGCGGATAACACCAGCAACTCTGTTCAAGGGAGTTTGGCAGGCTGGCATACAGTAGTTACTCAAGTGATGAATGGAACTGTCCGCTATTTCATTGACGGCAAATTAATCGCACAACATGGTGGGAAGTACTATCCTGATGCCCCCATGTCCATCAATTTCAATTTGTGGTTTATTGACGGTGGATTGGCCCAGGCAGAAGGAGTTCGTGAGTATCAGGAAGATATCGACTGGGTATTCCACGAAGCGGATGTTTTGCTGATGCCTGATGAGGTTAACACGAGAATCAGTGAACTGAGGAATGCCTCTGTAAAGTTTCAGGATACAGTCTTATCAGGTATTCAGGCCTCGCCTTGTGACCTTTGAATTAAAAAACAAAAGCGCAGACAATTGTCTGCGCTTTTGTTTTATTATACGGGCTGCTTCTTCAGCATTTCAATGAAGTGTTTACGGAATTTCGATACCTTCGGTGAGACGACTGCCATACAATAGGGCTGGTACGGGTTGTTGGCAAAATATTCCTGGTGGTAATCCTCAGCCATGTAGAACTTGTCAAGCTTTGTGACTTCAGTGACAATCGGTCGATCCCAGATTTTCTGAGCGTTCAAATCCTTGATCAGTTCTTCAGCGATCTTCTTCTGTTCCTCGTCATGGTAAAAGATGGCTGAACGATACTGGGTACCGGTATCTGCGCCCTGGCGATTGAGCGTAGTGGGATCATGGATGGCGAAGAACACGTTCAACAGATCCCGGTAGGAAACGATGTTCGGGTCAAAGTGGACTTGTATGACTTCGGCATGTCCCGTATCGCCATTGCAGACCGCCCGATAGGTTGGGTTATCCACATGACCGCCTGCATAACCTGACTCGACACCCTGGACTCCCTTGATCTCATCATAAACAGCTTCCAAACACCAGAAGCAGCCCCCAGCCAGTGTTGCAGTTTGAAGATTAGTATTCATACGATTACTCCTTTTCTATTGCTAAATTCATGCGGTGCTTTGTAGATCTTTTTACACCCCATAGACGACGTAACATACCAAAAACTTATTAAGAAAAGATTACGAAAAAAGGGCAGGTGCTTCGCACACCTGCCCCTACTGAACAACGCAGTTATAAACTAAACAGCGGGTGCCGCTGGTTCTTCTTCCTTTTCTTCAGTTCCGTGCTCGAGAACAATTTCACCATTAGAGTTGAGGCTGACCAGCACGGAGTCGCCGTCGTGGAATTCGCTGCCCAGCACTCTGTCTGATAGCGGATCTTCCACCTTTTGCTGAATAATACGGCGCAGTGGTCGTGCACCAAACTCTGCATCATAGCCTTGCTCTCCAAGAGAGGCAAGGGCTGCAGGGGTAGCGGTCAGCACAAGGCTATGTTCCTTGAGACGTTCCGCAACTTTATCCAGTTCGAGCGAGACAATCTTCTGAATGTCTTCTCTGTTGAGCGAGCGGAAGATGACCACCGCATCCAAGCGGTTGATGAATTCGGGTCGGAACGCCCGCTTGAGTGAGTCATTCAGCTTCTTGCGCATGTCTTCATAGGAGAGTCGTTCCTCCACGCTTTCATCACGTTTGAGCGCAAAACCAAGCGAGGACTGGCGCTTGATCATGTCCGCGCCGATATTCGAGGTCATGACAATGATCGCATTGCGGAAATCCACTTTGCGGCCTTTGGCGTCGGAGAGATGTCCCTCTTCCATGATCTGCAGAAGCATATTATGGACTTCGGGATGTGCCTTCTCCACCTCATCAAAAACAACAATTGAATAAGGACGGCGGCGCAAGGCCTCTGTCAATTGACCGGCCTCTTCATAGCCAATGTAGCCTGGAGGCGCACCGACCAACCGCGAAGCGGTATGCCGTTCCATGAACTCGGACATATCCAACTGGACTGCTGCATCTTCGCTGCCAAACATGAACTTGGCGAGCGTTTTGGTAAGCTCAGTCTTGCCAACGCCGGTCGGTCCCAGGAACATAAACGAACCAATTGGGCGTCTCGGGTCCTTCAACCCGGCGCGGGCACGGCGGACAGCCCGCGAGATCGCAATGATAGCGTCATCCTGCCCAATAATGCTCTTGCGGAGTTCCTCTTCCATCTTGAGCAACCGCTGTGATTCTTCCTCAGCCAGTTGCATGAGCGGAACGCCGGTCCACATGGACACGACTTCGGCGATATCCTCCGCCGAAACGACAGGACTATTGGCGCGATCCCAGCCTGTGCGCAAGCGTTCGATTTGCTCGCCCAGTTCGATCTCACGATCTTCCCATTCCTTCACATCTTCACTATTACCTTCTTCCTGTGCGAGAGAACGGTTCTGACGTGCCTGTCTGAGTTTGCCGAATAAATCCTTCGATTCTTTTGCGGCTTCACTCTTGTACATACGCACACGCGAGGAAGATTCATCGATTAGATCGATGGCTTTGTCAGGAAGGAAACGTTCCGTTACATAACGGGAGGATAAATGAGCCGCCGCTTCGAGGGCCTCGTCTGAAATGACCAGATGGTGATGCTCTTCATAAGCACCACGAATTCCCTTGAGGATTTCAATGGTTTCTTCCTCAGATGGCTCTTCCACCTGGATTGGCTGGAAACGACGTTCAAGAGCCGCATCCGATTCGATGTGCTTGCGATACTCATCCATGGTGGTGGCGCCGATCACCTGCAACTCACCGCGTGACAATGCGGGTTTGAGAATATTGGCTGCGTCCACCGAAGAGCCAGCTGCGCCTGCGCCTACCAACATATGGACTTCATCAATAAACAAAATTGCGCCCGATTGCTTTAATTCATCAATCACGCGTTTTAATCTTTCTTCAAACTGACCGCGATACATCGTGCCTGCCACTAAAGAACCCACATCCAACTGCAACAGACGCTTGTTCATCAAGGGCGCGGGCACATCGCCATCCACGATACGCTGAGCGAGACCTTCGACGATGGCAGTCTTGCCAACGCCAGGTTCACCGATCAACGCGGGATTGTTTTTTGTTCGGCGCGCAAGGATCTGGATCACGCGCTCGATTTCCATTTGACGCCCGATAACGGGGTCAAGCTTCTTCTCCTCAGCTTTGGTCGTTAGATCAGAAGCAAGCTGATCGACCAACGGAGTTTTTGCCCCCGTAGCTGCTGAACCACGCGCGGCACTTCCGCCGGCGGGCGTTGGGGAGGAGGCGGACTCGTTCAACACGCGGCGAGTCTGCCGACGAATCTGTTCCGCAGTGACGCCAAGTCTGCGAAGCACTTCCATCGCGGTGCTGTCGACACGCACAAGCCCCAGCAGGATGTGTTCCGTGCCGATGTAGTGATGACCGAGTCGGCGCGCTTCATCCACTGCATGTTCGAGTACTTGTTGCGTTTCAGACGCAAGTTCAACGCGATTGGGATCAAAGCTGGTTGAGCTGGTTGTGACGCGGCGGATTACTTCGCGTACCCGGTCAGATGTCATACCGAGTTCGCGCAGGACCCGTCCGGCCACACCGCCTTCTTCATCCATTAAGCCAAGGAGAAGGTGTTCCGTACCGATATTATTGTTACGAGATTGCTCGGCCTCTTGATGTGCAAGGCTGAGGACACGTCTCGCCCGTTGTGTAAAGCGCTCCATACCTGCCATAGTAGTTTTCTCCTAAATCTATGGGGATGATTCTACCAAAAAGGGGGAAAGTCCACGTAGGAAAAAGATTAGAATTTGTTTACAAGACGGTTACAATATTGCAAAAGTTTCACTGAAGCGAAAACTCTCATTTGAGAGCTGCACACCGACGCCCCTGTTGTGTGTGGTAAAACTCACCATAAAGTGAGCATCTATAAAAAATAACGACCCTTTGAGGATGCATGTTATGAAATCAATTTGTGTTTTCTGTGGCTCATCCGATAACGTTCACGCGGACTATATTAGCGGCGCGCGTTCTATGGGACAGACTCTGGCTGAAAGAGGCATCCGTCTCATCTATGGGGGCGGAAAAACAGGACTAATGGGTGTTGTGGCAAATTCTGTCCTGGAGGCCGGCGGTGTAGTGGTGGGCGTGATCATTCCATCTATGAATACAGTCGCACTGGCGCATGCCGGTCTTACTAAAATGGATGTAGTCGAAGGGATGCATGCCCGCAAAGCGCGCATGCACGAGCTGGCAGATGGTTATATCGCCATGCCCGGCGGATTTGGCACCTTTGATGAGTTGTTTGAAACTGTCACGTGGGCGCAGACCGGCGCGCATGAAAAACCGGTCGGCTTGTTCAATATCAGAAATTATTATGCTCCCTTGCTGGCTGCAATTGACCACGCCGTGCAGGAAGGTTTTATTTTCCAGGAACATCGGGATGTGTTATTTTGCGATGCCGATCCTAATTTGTTGCTTGACCGAATGTCCCGCTATGAGCATCCGCGTGCCGCCGTTAAAAGATGGATGAGGGAAGAATAGTGGCGTCTGTAACCAATAAACAGCGGCCGGCGAGTAGTTTTTATGAATATTACGAAATTAGAACTTCTGACGGCAAATTTACAAGTACAAAAAGACTTTTATGAGAATATCCTTCAATTACCTGTAAAACTAAGCGCTTCCAATCTGGAAGTGGCAGTGGGGGAGACAAACTTGATATTTACACAGGCTTCGTCTGAATTTGAGGGAGCGTATCATTTTGCATTCAATATTCCTGAAAATCAGTTCCGGGCTGCGAAAAAATGGATTTCCGAGCGAATCCCTTTATTGCGAGACGAAAATGGAAAAGATGAATTCAACTCGGACAGTTGGAACTCAGATTCTGTGTATTTCAAAGACACCGCGGGGAATGTCCTTGAATTCATCGCTCGCCATAATTTGAACAGTACAGCCGATAGGGATTTCGATAGCACGCAAATCCTAAATATAAGTGAAATAGGCTTGCCGTCTGAAAATGTGATCGAGCTTGCTAATGTACTTTGCACAGCCCTGAACTTGTCTGTTTTCAAGCAAGGGCCGAATGAGACATTCACGCCTGTGGGAGATGATCGCGGGTTGCTCATTCTTCCCGTCAAAAATCGCAT
>DATFQC010000185.1:0-3316 GCA_035264425.1 Anaerolineales bacterium | reverse complement strand
AAATCCACCCTGGTCAAGATCATGACAGGCGTTCATCAGCCAGATCATGGTGAGATTCTTTTGAATGGTGAACCTGTGCAGCTTAGCGATGCACGTGATTCACGTCAGGCTGGTATTGCGGCTATTTATCAGGAACTGACTCTCTTCCCCGATTTGGATGTGGCTGAAAACATATTTGTTGGACGTCAGCCTATTGGATTCGGCGGTCGGGTTGATTGGCGCAAGTTGTATGCCGAGGCGGGGAAATTACTCGAATCGCTTGGCGTAAAACTTGACTTGAAACAGAAGGCACGTACGTTGAGTATTGCCCAGCAGCAAATGGTTGAGATTGCGCGTGCCTTTTCGATCAAGGCCCGCATCCTGATTATGGATGAGCCTACCTCATCATTAACTCTCAGTGAAGTAGCTGATCTGTTTCGCCTGGTGCAGCGTTTGCGTACGGAGGGAACTGCCATCATATTTATCTCACATCGCCTCGAAGAACTTTTCGAAATCTCCGACCGTGTCACCGTATTGCGCGATGGTTCTTATGTGGGTACAAGGTTGATAAAAGACATCACACGCGACGATCTGATTCGGATGATGGTAGGACGCACTATTAGCAACTTATTCCCGAAGCAGGAAGTACGAACTGGTGATGTGATTTTGAAGGTTGAGAACCTGGCCCGAGCCGGATCTTTTCAGGATGTAAGCTTTGAATTACGACGCGGGGAAATTCTGGGCATGGCGGGATTAGTCGGAGCAGGTCGGACGAATGTGGCGCGCGCCCTGTTCGGTGTGGAAGCAGCTACGGCGGGCACGATTCAGGTTGATGGTCGCGAGGTGGTCATCACATCCCCTCAACAGGCCATCGAGCTCGGCCTAGCTTATGTCCCGGAAGATCGTCAGTTGCACGGATTAATTCCCGCAATGCATATTACATCGAATATAAGTCTGCCTATGCTGAATCAATATGCCAGCATGGGCTGGTTGCAAGACAAGTTAGAACTGAAGTCTAGCTATGAGGCTGCCCGCCAAATGGAGGTGCGCGCCAATAATATCTGGCAACAGGCGCGCGAGCTTTCGGGTGGTAATCAGCAAAAGGTAGTGCTGGCAAAATGGCTTTCCACGAAGCCACGTATCCTCATTCTGGATGAACCGACCCGAGGCATTGATGTGGGGACAAAAGCAGCTGTCCATGAATTGATGAGTAACCTGGCTGCGGAAGGGATGGCGATTTTGATGATCTCTTCCGAGTTGCCTGAAATTCTGGGCATGAGTGATCGAATTATTGTGATGCGCGAGGGACATCTGACCGGCCAATTCTCTCGAGCCGAGGCCACGCAGGAGAAGATCATTTCTGCTGCTACTCAAAATGTAATGATAGGAAATGCCCAGTGAGTGCTCAAAACCCTCCTGCCTTACAAGGCTCTTCTGTTTCCCGCAACGGCTTACTCTGGACTCTTATCCGTGTTCGCGAAGCTGGCATTAGTATCTTCATTCTGATATTGGTAATTTCTGTCACGTTGCGTGCGCCTTCATTCTTAACACTCGATAATTTCAAGGATATTTTTCTAAATATTTCCATTCTGGCGATCGTAGCCCTTGCGCAGACGATGGTGATCATCACGCATGGCATCGACCTCTCTGTCAGCTCGATGATTGGCCTGGTCGCGATGATGGTGGGCTTTGTGGTGAAGCAAAACCCTGAGATGCCCATTTTGTTGGCGGTCGTCCTGGGAATGGCCCTGGGGACTGTGCTGGGAAGCTTCAATGGATTGATCATTACCTTTGGCAGGGTACCTCCCATCATTGCCACCCTGGGTACCTTAAGCATCTATCGCGGCCTGGTCTTTTATTACAGTCAAGGCACCTGGATCAACTCTTTCGAATTGCCCAAAAATTTCAAATTGTTATCCAAGGGCACACCGTTGGGTTTGCCCAATATGGTGATCATTGCCATCGTGGTGGCATTGATTGTGTACTATTTTCTCAACTTTACCCGGACGGGACGGGATATTTATGCAGTTGGAAGCAACTCTGAAGCGGCGCAATTTGCCGGTATCCGCAAACAGCGAATAACGTTTCTGGTTTATTTGATCAGTGGTTTGCTCTGTGGGCTGGCGGCCGTTTTATGGGCTTCCCGCTTCGAATCAGCGCAGACCAATACAGCTCTGGGGTTTGAGCTTCAAACGGTGGCAGCCTCGGTTGTTGGCGGGGTCAGCATCAGTGGCGGCGTGGGAACTGTACCCGGTGTGCTGTTAGGTGCGCTGTTATTGGGAATTATCCAAAACTCATTGACCTTGATCCGTATCTCGCCCTTCTGGCAATTGGCAGCGCAAGGTCTGTTGATTTTGATCGCGGTGATTTCAGACAAGTGGATTCTGAGTCGTATGGAGAGAACAAAACCATGAAGGCACAGGCTATTCCCGAATCGAAATCGGTCTCGCTCATCAGTCAATACGCTCCGCGTCGTTCCTTCCTGTCTACTTTTCAACGCTGGGAATGGATGTTAGTTGGTCTGATCCTTTTGGATGTGTTCGTCAATACGAAGCTGTCTCCATTTTTTCTGGATGCTCGCAATCTTTCGCGTACCTCCTCCGATTTTATGGAAATTGGTCTGATGATGCTGCCGATGGTTTTCATTATTGTCACCGGTAACATCGATCTGTCGGTGGCTTCGAATATGGGAATGAGCGCGTCTTTTATGGGGTTGTTACATAACCTGGGAGTCAATATCTGGGTTGCAGCGCTGGCAGGACTTTTGTTGGGCACGCTGGGTGGTTTCCTGAACGGCTATCTCGTGGCTCGCGTCAAACTGCCTGCTCTGGTGGTAACCCTTGGCACATATGCATTTTTTCGAGGCATTGCCTATGGTTTTCTGGGAGACCAGGCTGCGCGCGGCTATCCCAAGGCATTTACTTACTTTGGACAGGGCAAAGTCTTTGGAAGTCTCATTCCATTTTCAGTGGTTTTGTTTATTGTGCTTGCCATTATTTTTGGATTGGTTTTGCATAGAACCACGTTTGGTCGCTACCTATACTCCATTGGCAACAATGAAAATGCCACCCTTTACTCCGGCGTACCGGTTGCCAAAGTCAAATTTATTATCTATACCCTCTCTGGCTTTATGGCCGCTCTGGCAGGTTTGATCCTGGCAGCACGTTTTGGGAGCACCCGCCCGGATATCGGTACCGGCCTTGAACTTTCGGTGATCACAGCGGTGGTCCTTGGAGGGGTGGATATTAATGGTGGCAGGGGCACCATGCCTGGGGCCGTCCTTTCCTTGCTTTTGATCGGTCTGATGCGCTTCGGGATGGGCTTGCTTAATATCCAG
>DATFQC010000184.1:0-4398 GCA_035264425.1 Anaerolineales bacterium | reverse complement strand
TCACGCGCGGCCTGAGCAACGTCAATAGATGTTCGGAGATGTCCAAGGTCTGTATTATTCACAATAGCTCTTACTATGAAAATGATTTCGGATTTTAACCAACGAATTCAGGAAAAGCCTTGAGGACCTCGCCGTATTCTTTAGCGGCTTCTTCCCACTCTGTGCTGCCACTGGCGATCGCCAGATCGAGCGCCAGCAGTCGGCCAACACATTGATTCCCAAGAGCAAGCCGATCATCAAATTGCTTCTTGAATACACCGCTTATGGTGGCGATGAAGCCAAACACTGCAACCAGTCCGCAAGCCAGTACCCAGCCCCCGTCTTCAGTCTGTGCGGCAGCCTGACGGAACAACTCGTTGCCACCCATCGCAGCGGCCAGCGACGCGACCAGGGTGGCGGCCGCAGGCGACACAACATTTGTTACAAAGAGTTGCGTATCGGTTCGTCGTAGACGGGCTACTTTCTCCCTGGCGCTGGCCAGACTGGTTTTTACAGATTGTGTGAACGCAGCATGATCTCGTGTCGCAGGATTTGCTCCCTGACGCGTGCTAGCTTTATTGTTAGCCATCATCACCTCCGACGGACGAGCTTGCAAATAAGCAGGGGATTTACTAAGAAAAAGTAGTGAAAGAATCTTCCTGACTCGCTCTGCTCTCAAACTGGATTATAGCATGTGACAAAACCGATGAAATTTAAGTGAGTTATACAACGACATTCAAAATAAAACTCTCCTGCTGGGACAGGAGAGTTGAGAAAAAAGGTTCACTATCCGAAATAGCTAGCCTTTATTTGCACGTATCCAGAAAATGTAATGACAAAGAGCGCGTCCCTGACCACCGCGGACCAGGCTAGGGCGTTGAAAGTTCCGCTCAGGATGGTCCAAGGCGCTCTATGAGAAAGACTAAAAACCTCCTGATTTTGTCAGAAGATTTAACAAGCACTGATCAACGGGATTACGTTACCGATTAATCCCGCAATAAGTCGTATGGATAGGGCAATGGCAAATCACTGGCTTGATCAAGCTTCTTCATTTGCTCATCTGATAGCGTCCACCCTGTTGCTCCCAGATTGTCCTCAAGATGCGTCATGGTCCGCACGCCGATAATGGGAGCGGTGATCCCCGGGCGGTTCAACACCCAGTTCAACGCGATTTGCGCAGGTGTTTTGTCGGTTTCTTTTGCGATAGCCGTCAATTCATCGATTACGCCCCAGGTCCGCTCGTTAGCATAGTTTGACCAGCGTTCGCCCCACTTATTTTTTCGGCCTCACTGATGCGGGTCCCAGCAGGAGGCTCAGACATATCTCTGCGATATTTACCACTTAACCATCCGCCTCGCAGCGGACTCCAAGGAATGATTCCTACGCCTTCCTCGCGGCAGACCGGGAGCAACTCCCACTCAATGGAGCGGTCGAGCAGGTTATAAAGAGGCTGCAGGCAGGTGAAAGGTTCCCATCCATTGGCCCGGCTTGTGTCGATCGCTTTTTGAAGTTGATAGCCTGCCACATTGCTCGCACCCAAGTAACGGACTTTGCCGGTCTGTACAAGAGAGTGCAAGGCGCTCAGTGTTTCTTCGATGGGGGTCGCCCAGTCCCACCTATGAATTTGATAGATGTCAATATAGTCTGTGCCTAAACGGCGAAGACTGTTTTCGACTCCGTCCAGGATATGTTTACGGCTCAGACCAAAATCGTTGGTACCTGATCCCATGCTGAAACGGACCTTGCTCGCGATCACGAAATCTGCGCGGTTTTTGGCCTTTAACCAGCGCCCCAGAATTTCTTCAGATGTTCCGGCGGAATATACATCGGCTGTGTCAATAAAGTTGCCACCGGCTTCTACGAAATGATCCAGAATCTTAAAGCTGTCTTCTTCAATTGTCTCACGACCGAATGTCATGGCGCCCAGACAAAGCTCACTGACGCGCAAACCAGTTTTCCCCATCTGACGATACTTCATGGTTGACTCCTCATTTGGTATCAGCTTTAATTTCTATTAATTCCGTCGTCCAATTTCGGAAGAAAAACGATCAGAAATACAACTACTGCAATATAGATCAGATAGCTCAAAGCTGGAAACAAATGCGCAATTAATATGGCGCAAAGATATGCGACATTGACGAAGATATAGACCGGTGTATGACTGCGCATATATTGTTTATTGAATTCATGGATTGCTAAATGGGGGTGGTACCAAACATATAGGATCATCACGTAACCAATTGCGTTGCAGGCGATCAGGGTAAGCCCATAAATAATGATCGGTCCGGCTTGAAAGGGATAGCGACCCAGCAATGAGGTTGGAAAAGGAATGAAGCTTATGAATAACAGGAGCAATATATTCAACCAAAGGAAACTGCGATCCGTTTTTTTGATCGCATGCATTGAGTTATGATGTGTCACCCAATAAACGCCGATGATAATAAAACTCATCACATAAGCCAGGATGCGTGGCAGCAGGGAAACCAGTGTCATACCAAATTGACTATAGTCCACATCGGGAAAACGAATATCCAAGATTAATAAGGTAATCACAATGGCAAAGACGCCATCACTAAACGCTTCCAGTCGAGATTTTGCCATGCGGTGATTATACGGGCAATTGATCAGGAATAAGAGATGATGCCCAATCTTACGAACAAACGTTATGGTATGTTGATTTTCTTAATTGATTCTCCAACGGCCATATAGGGTCCGGTACATTCTTCTGGGATCGGTTTCTTCAATGGATTTATGGTATCACCGTTATCCCCCATTTCTATAGTATCACCAACACTTGCCAGAACTTCCCCGGTACTGCTATCAATAACCTGCACAACACCATTTTCGGTACGGCTTAAAAATCTTGGATCCCAGATGAGCAAAAAGTTATTTTCCTTCAAATAATCATTCACCGCTTTGAGTCGTAAACATCCATTTTCAAGCACTAATTTACCCTGCAGCAATGGTAAGTCAAGATAAGCAGTTGGAGGATTTATCGTTTGGGGAAAATGGTCGCCCAGAGATGGTTCTATCATTTCTAATTGTGGGATGGTTTCTACCATCACATAATCAGGGACCTGTAACAATCCGTTTTGTACGGCAAGATCAAAACTTGGCTGGTCCTCCTCGCCTACGCCAAGCTTGATGTTATTTTCCATCATATTTAATTCTAATTCGAAGCGTATCCGCAAATCTCTAAGTGAAGATAATAGTTTTTCTTGAGTTGTTTCAAGTTCTGCAAGAGATACTTTTGCGGTTCGCACATCAAGTACATCAACTGCTTCTTTGGCCATATATTCTTTTTTAAGGTAGGGTTTGATTGTTTTGCTTGCATTCCCAGTGAACAGAACCACAACTTTGAATTCCGGGGAATGCTCGATCCAAAGCCCAGCAAACGTTTCTGCCTCATTTGCGGTGAGGTCAGCTTGTAGAATTCCTGCGGTATCCGAAATTCGGAACTGGAGGTTCGCTTCCTCGAGGCTGATCCCAGCATTTTTTGCATATATTTCTGCATCGGGATTGGATAGTTCAGTTTCCTCCAGAGTAGGTGGAACAAAGGCATTTGTCTTTTGGGCACCAGGCTTCCGTACTAAAAATGTTATAAACAAAGTCACCATGATTACTACCCCCACGCGCAGCAAATTTTTCATATTCTTTCCTCTCTTGACATTTCACTCGTCAAACATCATTGTAGCTAATTTGGGATCGAATTCAAGTAGCAAAAACACACTGGTATCTTGGAATAAGTTTATTGCAATTCCTGCCAGTTGAAAAACTGGGCTCCCTTTTGCTCTTCCTCCCTTATAATTGTGTTTACCAATCCATAATCCAAACTCATAAATCAAAAATCTTATGCCTAACCAACTTATCGAATGTATCTCCAACTTTTCCGAAGCGCGGCGGCCTGAAGTCATTGACCAGATCGCGGCGGCCATCCAATCGGTGGAGGATGTCAAACTCCTCGACCGTTCCTCAGATCTTGACCATAATCGGACGGTGCTTACCTTCGCCGGCGCACCGTTCGCAGTGGAAGAAGCCGCATTCCGCGCCATCAAAACGGCCTCCGAATTGATCGATCTCAACAATCACACCGGCGAGCATCCGCGCATCGGCGCGACCGATGTCGTTCCCTTTGTACCCCTTGATGGCGCGAGCATGGATGACTGCGTCGAAATGGCGAAACGTCTAGGAGAACGTGTCGGGCACGAGCTCAACATTCCGGTCTATCTATATGAAGCAGCGGCAACGCGCCCAGACCGGGTAAATCTCGAAAACATCCGCAGAGGCCAATATGAGGGACTCAAAGCGGAGATCGAATCCAACCCCGAACGTGTTCCTGATTATGGTCCTGTAAAACTTGGAACCGCCGGGGCAACCGTTATCGGCGCGCGCAATTCACTGATCGCATTCAATGTGTAC
>DATFQC010000183.1:0-6544 GCA_035264425.1 Anaerolineales bacterium | reverse complement strand
ACATAAATTTTCGCTCAGTTTCCGTTAATAGCCCCCAATCCCAATCCATGGAGGCGCGCATCGTTTGATGACGCGGCAGTGCACTACGACTTTTCCCCACAAGTAGCCCGAAGCAATGGTTCAATTGTCTAAGTATTTCATCCACAGACAAAATGTCCACGCGTGCTGCGGCCATTTCAATCGCCAAAGGGATGCCATCTACTCTACGACAGATATTTACAATTATTTGAGCATTTTCGTTCTTCAATCTAAACGATGAAAGAGTCAATGCCGCTCGTTCAATAAATAATTGAATGGCTTCGTATTTAGTAATTGTTTCCAGTGAAAAGCGGTCTTCAGGAAGTGAAAGCGTCTGCAAATCATAAATTACTTCACCCTCCATATTCAGTATCTCGCGGCTCGTGACAAGCACTTTAAGATTTGGACAATTGCTGAGTAAGGTTGTTATCAGTTGAGCGCAAGCATCCAACAAATGTTCGCAGTTATCGAGAATCAGTAGTACTGTTTTTTTACGCAGGGAATAGATCAGACGTTCGATGAGTGGCTGATCAGAAGAACCATCACGAATATCAAAGGTTGCGGCAACGGTTGATGCAACAAGTGCAGGATCAGAGAGTGAATCGAGTGCAATAAACCAGACTCCATCGGGGTACTCATTCAACAGTTTTGGTCCCACCTGCTGGGCAAGACGTGTTTTACCAATCCCACCTACACCTGCAATAGTTATGAGCCGATTTTTTGCAATTAGCTGGACTACATCTTCTTGCTCTTTTTCGCGCCCAACGAAGCTGGTCAATGCAGTAGGTAGATTAGTAATGGGTTTGCTCGTTGAAGTATCAACTGAGAGTCTTGGAAATCCCGAAAGCCCGCGGGCAAATCGTAGCCATTCTTCTCCTTGCGTTGAGGGTGCCCCCAGTTTTTCCAGCAAAATCTGTGCCAATTCCTTAGATGGTTTCAGTGTCCCCGCTTCAATACGGCGCAAGGTAATGCGCGCACAACCGACTTGATCTGCCAACTCCTGCTGAGTCAGATCCAGAATGTGACGGCGCTGACGGACCCATTCCCCAAACAATATATCTTCAGATAATCTTTTGTTCAATAGCACCACCCGTGCTGAGAAGCCTGAAGGAAAGATGGAATTACGACTCTTTGTATCACATTTTATATCCATTTTGGCATTATGGGAATTAGGCCGCGCTGGTTAAATCGGGTCAGGTGTAGAGAATCCTCGTCCTTTCGATGCCTGAAAAAACGAACAACCCTCGTTTAAGAGTTTACAGGAAGAAAATCGCATGAACAATTTTATTCATAGACTTCACATTTTTGCCATATTCCCACTGCTGATTGTTTCCTGCAGTTTGTACACGGTTCCAGCCCAGCCAGAAGCACAGGCTGCCAGGAACTCTGTCCCTTATAAGGAGATACTCGGCAAAACCTTGACGGATCAAGTGGTGGCTGATTTCCTGCTCAGCAACCACTGCTCGAGTGCAGCGCAGTTTCAGCTCTGTAACGATATGGGTGTGGCGTTATCAGTCGACCCGCATCAGACCGTGGAAACTGTTTATTTTTATCTAAATAATGTAGAGGGATTTGCTCCCTACAAAGGCGAACTACCTTTCGGGTTGAAATTTTATGACACGATGGGAGCCGTTGAGTATAAGTTTAAGCAGAAGGGAGTAGGAAATGCCGGGCTGCCGGATTCAGGAGATGCACCTGACCATTTGCATTATTGGGCGAATTATCAACAGGTCGGCATGACCATCATCTACAACTCTCCCTCGGCGGAGGATGAAGATGCGACCATCTATGCCATCCATATGAGTCGCTAGCCCTCATCCTTTCTCCCGATCGAAATGGGACCAGGAATGCATATTCAATTATCAGTAGAAATCGGAACTGCAAAATGGCACACCTAACTGACTTGACCCCTCGTGAAGTGGAAATCCTTCAATTGGTGCTGGCTGGCAAAACCAACAAAACCATTGCCTGCCAGATGTACATAAGCGAAAAAACAGTTGAATTTCATTTAGACAATATCTATACAAAGGTTGGCGTACGAACACGCATGCTGGCAGGCCTATGGGCAGTCCAGCATGGCTTGGAAGGATAACCTAGGGAAATTCCTAGCTAGTACGCCAAGGTGGATGCTTCTACAATTCGAAGGGTTGGTGCTGGAAAGTATCAAAATACGGGAATGGGGCAAAGGGTGGAACAAATAGAAACGTGACCGAGCCCGCAGGCTCGGTCACGTTTTATTTCTTTTCTTGAATTTGCCGTCTATGGTTCGCTAGGGCAGCTATTCACATGCAAATACTTTTGACATTCCTCCGTTGTAAGCGAACGGGTTAAGCGCGAGCGTGCTAACGTGACCAAGTCTTCGAGCTTTAGAAAATAGACGCGCGAGATTCCATCCTGGCCGGCGGTTGCCAACCGCGTCCCGTCCGGGCTGATCGCCACGCCAAAAACCCTGCCTGTGTGTCCAAACAGAGTCAGTAATTCTTCCCCACTTTTCGTATCCCAAATTTTTACGGTCCCGTCACTGCTGGCGGTTGCTAGACGTAAACCATCCGGCGTAAAGGCCTCGGAAAAAATAGGACGGGTGTGACCAATTAAGGAAAGTATTTGTTGACCAGTCGCCGTATCCCCAATCGCTGCTGATCCATCCTGGCGCCCCATCGCAAGGTGCTTGCCATCCGGACTGAAGATCACGCTTAAGATTGGGATAACCTCAGCCAAAACAATCAACTGCTCCCCCGTCGCCGCATTCCAAATTCTTACGCCATCTGCACTGGCTGTTGCTAGCTGTGTTCCTTCTGGATTGAAGGCGAGCTGAACAACCGGTGCGGTGTGTCCCTTTAAGGTTAGTAGTTGCTCCCCGCTGTTCGCGTTCCACACGGTAACAGTATTTTCCTTGCCAGTGGTAGCTAACCGCTTGCCGTTTGGGCTAAACGCGATCGCAATGTTTGGCGATTTACCAACAGGCAGCCTGAGAATCTCGCGGCGACTGGTCAGGTCCCATAGTCTCGCGGTACCATCATCGCTGGTCGTCGCCAGATGTATTCCGTCCGGGCTAAATTTGACAGTGTGAACAAAATCTGTATGACCAATCAACTCGTATAGCAGCTTTCCGGTTGCCATATCCCACAGCAATACATGGTGGCCAGCCGTAGCAAGCCGCGTTCCACTTGGGCTGATCGCAACACTATCTATCAGATCGTCCTCTGCGGTGAATGCGAATAATTCATGACTTGGAGTCACATCCCAAACTTTGGCCGTCCCATCTTCGCTCGCTGTCACCAGCCAGGTACCATCTGGGCTGAAGGCAATGTCGGTCACCGGGCCCGTGTGTCCGGCCAAGGTGAATAATTCCATACCTGTAGCTGAGTCCCACACTTTTGCAGTGTTATCCGAACTGGACGTGGCGAGGCGTGACCCATCCGGGCTGAAAGCCACAGAAACAATGGTGCTATCATGGTGTCCTCTGATCGTCAGTAAATTTTCGCCAGTCTTTGCATCCCATACTGTTGCCGTTCCATCAAAACTGGCGGTCGCAAGCTTCGTGCCATCTGAGCTAAATGCCACAGCCAGCACATTATCAGTAGAGCCAGATAAAGTCAGCAGTTCCACGCCAGTTTTAGCATTCCAGACCTTGGTGATGCCGTCAACCTGAGCTGTCGCGATACGATTTCCATCCGGGCTAAAAACTACGCTATTAATCCCGCCAGATTGATCTGGCAAAGTTAGTAATTCTTTGCCGGTTTTCACGTCCCATACTTTTGCGGTGCCATCATCGCTGGCTGTCGCCACGCGTGTCCCACTATCTATCGGACTGAAAACGGCACAGTTGACCCCTTCGGTATGTCCAGATAGCGTAACTAGAAGTTTGCCTGAAACAGCATCCCACACTTTTGCTGTTTTATCCCAGCTGGCTGTCACCAGTCGCAATCCATCGCGGTTAAAGGCAACACTTGAAACAGAATCATTGTGACCGCTCAAGGTCAGGGTTACTTTGCCTGTTTGTGCCTCCCAGATCTTGACCGTCCCATCGCCGCTGGATGTGGCGGTATGTGTTCCATCTGGACTCACTGCAACACTCGTTACAACATCTGTATGACCTTTCAAGGTGAGGCGCAAGTGCGAGGCCAGGACTGCTTGGTGCAAAGCGTCTTCCCCTTCGGAAGTATCTGCGGCTGATACTGCCTGAAGAGCCAACAATATACTGCGCTCTGGATCGACCTCCAGATTGCTGATTGCCGCTGCAGCCAGTTCACGAGAAGAAGACAGGCGCGCTTCCCGGCCGGCGCGTTGACTGAAGATAAAGGCAGTCAACGCGAGTACAGCGGCGATGATCAATGCACCGCTTAGAAACACGGCTCGGTGTCTCAGTTGCTTGGCAGTCTGCGTTTGTTCTTCCGCTCGTTGTCTTTGCAAATCAAGTTCACGCTGTCGTTGAGCTTCCTTTTCGGCAAGTTCGCGTTCACTGGATTCAAAGGAAACATTCAGGAACTCATGCTCTAGGGCGTTGAATTCGTCGGCATGCGATGCTGCCCATTCGCGAGCCTGCACCAACCGCGCGCCACGATAAAGCAGATCAGGTTCGCGATTCATGAGCAGCCATTCCTGAGCGGCTTCAGTGAGGTGACGGTGCAGACGCAATCCTTCACGGTTATCTTCGAGCCAGCTACGCAGGGTAGGCCATTCGCGGATCAAGGCCTCATGTGCGACCTCGGCTGAGTCCTCGCTGGTGGTGATCAATCGTGCATCGGCTAATGCCTTCAAGACCGCGTGCGTATTCGCTGATTCCTCCGGGTTCAAGATCAATTCATTGAATGTGGCGCGGCGACGGGTATCTGCCATGGAGGTCTCATCGTTGAGTTCAGTGAGACGCAAAAAGATTCTGCGAGCGATTGCCTGCTGTTCGTGTGTAAACTGATCTGTAAAAACCGTCTCAGCTGTTTCAGAAATCGCGCCACGCACACCACCTGAGGAGGCATAACCGCTCAGGGTCATTACACGTCCACGCCGTCTTTGCCAGGTTTCCAGTAACGCGTGGGAGAGTAAGGGCAAGGCGCCAGGTTCGTGACCTACATCGTGCAGCAATACATCTACCAACCCAGGCTCAAATTCCCAACGACCGCGTTGGGCTGGCTCTTCGATCGCACGCCTGAGTTCTTCATTGTTCATCGCACCCATATATTCCTGATGGTGAGCCAACGCTTCGCGCAACTGAGGATAACTGGCGCAGTGAGCGTAGAAGTCTGCGCGCAGGGTGATGACGAGGATCACCGGCCCATCCATTTCTGATGCAGCGATGAGGAGGTTGCTAATAAAAGAAGCCCGCTCCTCTTCTGAGCGGCACAAGGCGAACAACTCCTCGAATTGATCAACGACCAGTAATAAACGCGCTCCATTTTTTAGTCCCAATTTTCGTTGGGCGAAGCTGAGCAGGCCACGTGAGTCGTGCATCAATTCATCTGTTAACACGGTGGAGGGTATAACACTCGGATCTTCAGCTGTTAAGCTTGCTGCAAGACTTTCCAATGGGGAAGCCATGGGCGTAAAGACATGAATTTGCCAATCGGCAGAGGCTTGATCCCAGCGTAAGGCGGGCACCAATCCGGCACGCACCAGCGAGGACTTTCCGCTGCCCGACGCACCGATGATGGCAAGAAAACGATTCTCCCTCGGCTGGCCGTTTGAAGTCAAAGAAATGACGCGCTCGACAAGTTTCGCCGTCAACACTTCGCGTCCGACGAAGAGATCGGCATCCGCTTCATCAAAGTAGTTCAAGCCTTTGTATGGACACAGCCCCAGCGCGGGCGCATCTTCACGGCGTATGTTCGCCGCCAGATCCAAAAGACGCGCGACGGCTTTGGGTTCATCCTCCAGTCCAAGAGCAGGAATAAATTGGGATTCAATTGTGAGAATATCAGGCAGACGCAGGTTTTGTTCAAGGCGACTGATCTGCGTGTGACCGTAACCAACTGCGATTGCCAGCTCCGTTTGCGTGAGTCCCACACGTCGGCGCAGAAAGCGCAACAAATCGCCAAAGGTGGTGAATTTCTCTAATGTGTTGGAAGGGATGGAAATGCTCATTTGTCTTATGTAACCCCATTGTATACAAAATCGTGCTTTTTTGAGTAAGTTGGGTAATTTTGGCACAAAAATGCGGGTCAACCAAACAGCGAAATGCTACAGTGGCATTATCGGACGCAAGTCCATTCCTGAGCCAGTACTCAGACTAAAAATTATCTTATCCATTGTTGGTGTGCTGGTGCCAATCTTTATCCAAGGAGATTTAACATGTTGCAAAAATTTCTTTCCCCCAAGTTGTTGGTCGTACTCGCCGTGATCCTGGTGTCGCTTTTGAGCGCTACCCTGGTCAGCGCGCATGGCGGCAACACCGCTCTGATCCACTCTTGTGTGAATAACACGAGTGGAGAAATTAAGATCATTGCCGCAACGGCCAATTGCCCTAGCAATTACCGCGCGCTTGATTGGAACATTCAGGGTTCCGCCGGGCAACAGGGTCCCATCGGGTCAG
>DATFQC010000182.1:0-4885 GCA_035264425.1 Anaerolineales bacterium | reverse complement strand
AGCTCCACGTCTACCAGAGAGCCATCTTTGCGACGGCGCTTTCCAATCCCGTGGACCGCACCTTCCATTACCTGCCGGGTATATACAGTAGCCTCTCCAAGAGTCTCCTGGGTGGTAATTAATGTGTCAAGGTCGGTGTTGATAATGTCTTTCTCGTTGTATTGAAATAGAGTCTCGAACGCCGGGTTACAGGAAATGATATTCTGTTGAGTATCGAGTACCACAATGGCAACCGGGTTGTTATTGACGACCGCTTCAAAATATTGTTTCTGCCGGAAGATTTCAGCTTCCGCCTGCTTGCGCTCGGTGATATTCCGGTCGATACCAATAACCCGTTCACTGCCACCCACCATCAGAAGAGTGGTTGAAACTTCCACAGGGAATACCGAACCGTCCTTGTGACGATGCTGCGTTTCGAGTTGGATATGACCCTCTTTCCGCAACTGATTCAAATAGGCAGTTCGCTCCGCCGGTGTCCCGCTAGTGCCATTTAAAACGTCAATGGAATGACCAATCAATTCATCGCGCTGATAACCGTTCATCTTGCAAGCCGCTTCATTGCAGTCAATGATGGGCCACATTGCATCCGCATCATTCGGATCGATGACGACCACTGCATCGGGTAGAAGATCGAGCAAGGCCCGGAACAATGTTTCGGTTTGTTCCTGAGTTGCCTCCGCCTGTTTCCGATCAGTGATATCGTGAAAGACAATCAGCTTTTTTTTCTCCAGCCCTTCCTGGTAGGTAACAGAACTAGAGACATCATAGATGCGACCAAGCCAATTGAACGAGTAGAGCTCATCGTCAAAGCTCTGATCTATCTGGAGCGCTTCTTTGAGGCTTCGTCCAACGACGTTTGTAAACGTAGTATTAAGCCGCTCCACCACCGCGCGATTACAGCGTAGGATGCGATCATTTTCATCCGTGACCAGGATTGGGTCTGAAATAGAATCGAAGATCAATTCCCATTCGTGCTTGCTTCGTTCAAGGACCGTGAATAATCTACGTTGTGATCCGATCAAGGCTCCCACAATCCCAAACAGCAGAGGAGCAAGATCCAGGGTAATGATCATTGGGTCAGTCCGATGGACATAAAAAAATGCCCATGGTGCAATGGGCAAGTGATTCTTTGTAAATTCGAGCCATATCCCTACAGAAAAAAGTAAGGTTCCAACAATATTCCCACAAGTGCGAAGAGGTACATTGTACGATTCTTAATCCATTCCATTGCTCGCTCCCATACGATAAGGCAAACATGAGACACCAGTAAGTCAATTTTTGTAGTGTAGCATAGAACTATGACATTTCTTATCGTTTAACAAAGTTGAGAATATGTAAAGGAGTAGGGAATCCCCGCCTTGTCTAAATACGAAGTTTTCTTGAGAAAGGTTTCATACTCTGTAAGTGGAAATTTAGAATTCCATGACACTGTCCAGGCCTCGATGCAAACCCACCAGAGTGTTCACTTTTCGGATGGCAAGCAGCGCGCCGTTCACATAGGGTTCCGCGCTTGTCCCTGACTCATGGCGCAGGATCAATTTCTGGTCCGCCATCCCAAAGATGGCATCCACCGAAATCATATAGCCTGGCAAACGAACCGAATGGACCTGTGTGCCCAATAGCCGTGTCCCTCGGCTCTCTTTTGGACCTTGCACTTCATTCAGAGGAACATTGAGTTGTGATTCCCGTACCTGCGAAAGGCGGTTTGCCAATTGAAGCACAGTTCCGCTTGGCACATCTTTTTTATCCGAGTGAGCGTAATCAATAATCTCCCAATGTGGGATGTAGCGGGCCGCAATCTCGGCAAACTTTTGAAGCAGGACCGCAGTCAGGGCAAAGTTTCCCACCGCGAGAACGCCACGCTCAACCTCTCTTGCAACCTCCTCAATCTCCTGATAATCATCATCACTCAACCCGGACGTACCCACCACAACATGAGCGCCACCTTGCAGGGCAGACAAAATATGAGACTTCGCGGCCTCAGGCTTGGTATATTCCACAAAAACATCAGGTCGGGTTTGGAGTGCTTCAGAGACTGTGCGAAAGATGGGCACTTCGACTCCTGGCAGATTTAATACATCCCCTAAAACTTTCCCTGCCTTGCTTCTTGAAATCGCCGCGATCAGTTCAAGGTCAGGCGCCTCCACGATCCCTTTGGCAAGCGCGGAACCTGCCCAACCCGTGGCACCCGCCACACAGATTCGAATATTAGACATGGTGGAATTCTCCAATGGATGTGAGTGTTGTGATTTCTTCCCCTTGATTCTATCATTTACCCTCTATCCGTCTTGGGCCGTTCCCAGGGCTTTAGCGCCTCAGTACTGTTTCCTTCCCCACGTAAAGAAACGGACATCATTCTTGGTGCTGTTCTTCACTTGATACATTAACTCATCTGCCATATTGAGGAGTTGTTCCGGTGAGTGAGGAGGCGACACACAGGTGACTGCTCCCATACTTAATGTGACAGGCCAGTTCCTTTGTTTCATGGTTTCAGCCAGATTTGTTCGTACCTTGGAAATCACTACTTTTGCTTCCGGCTGATGGGTGGAGGGTAACAACAGGGCAAACTCATCACCTCCCACTCGTGCGACAATGTCCGTCCGGCGCAACTGAGTTTTTAGCTCGTCGGCAATGTTACGCAACACTTCATCGCCGATTTTGTGTCCAAACAGATCATTTACCAGCTTGAAGTTATCGATATCAATATACACCACGGTAATGGGATGCGGGTATCTGTGGATGCGATTCATTTCCATTTGCAGCAACTCATGGAAGTAACGGGCGTTGGCTGCCCCTGTGACGAAATCTGTCCGGGCCGCCAATTGTTCCTCCCTGCGGGCCTTGTGCAGTTCGGCAACCAGATAGGTGACAATGATATAAAACACAGCCCGGATCAGTGTGTTCCACACATAAATCGTTGGGCTGGAATACGTTTGTCCCGCCGCAATCTCCGCGCCCAATAAGGTAAGCGCGCTGAGCAAAGACATCAGCAAACCAGCTTCCTGATGGACCGCCCAGGTCACCACAACAATGGGTGCCATATAGAACAACGAGAAGGTGATCTCATTGCCCGTCAGAGTATCGATGATGCCGAGCAAGCCAATCGAGCCAATCCCCGCCGCTGTCCAGAAAATGGGATGTCCATCTTCAAGGATGTCAAAGATCCGCTTTATTTTCAACTCCATCGCCCAGGCTGCAAGGGCCCAGCCAAGCCTTCAGAACGAATCAAGAAAAATTCATTCTGGCTTTAGTATATGGGCAATTTTCTCAAGGAATAATTCAATAGCATTGCGAAAAACCAAGCGAGCCACCCTCTTTAACGTCCGTGAAATTGTGCCGAGGAGAGTTTCCCAAAGGAGTAGGGACAGAGGCCGTCTACTCACCCTTCCTCATTTTAACATCAATTTTGGTTAACCATACGACTGATAGGGAAACTCCTTATTCACTACTACGGCTCAAAGACCGTTCCTCTGCCGCTGTGTTATACTAAATTGGCTGTCACAGGGTTTGGTGATTCTCTTTCGAGGTCGTCTCACGCCTGATTTACTAACACTTGCTCCACGCAGGTGTTCCCCTAGGAGAAAAATGGAATCTAAGTTATATGTTGGAAATCTGTCGTATTCGACCACGGAGGACGATTTACGGACGCTGTTCGCTCAAGCAGGAAACGTAACTTCTGTGGCGCTCATCAAGGATCGCGACAGCGGTCGGTCGAAGGGTTTCGCTTTTGTGGAAATGGGCAATCAGGTGGAAGCGCAAAAAGCGATTAGCATGTTCAATGGACACAATATGGGTGACCGTGAACTGCGTGTCAGTCTCGCCCAGCCGCGTGAGGAACGAAGCGGGGGCGGCGGTGGGGGTGGGTACAACAAAGACCGCGGCAGTGGTCACACACGTCGCGCCCCTCAGCGTGGCGGAAACAAGCGTTATTAGCCAAGCACTCTGCCACTAGTTCATTCTCCCTGACCGTCAGGTCAGGGAGAATTTTATTTTCGCTTTGCACTCCCCATAATTTTGGGCAGGCGAAGAGCCCAGGTCATCTCCCCTTACTTTTCAAACAGCTGACCCACCAGAAAAGCCAGCATCCCCACCAGCGCACCCAGGTAAATCTGCCGCATGGACCGTCTTCCTTCCTGCGGCGTTTCACTCTTTACGAGCCGAATGGTAAACATGATGATGAGCGCGTCCATAATGAGTATCATGAGCAGATAACTTGCCCCCAGCCAGTGGAAGAGTACAGGGATCAGACTGATCAGCACCACCAGACCGAAAAGAAAACCTGAAAGCTTCAGGGCAAAACCCTTTCCTTTCCGGATGGCAATCGATTTCGAGTCTCGCTTTTGATCCCCTTCCATATCCATGGCATCGCCTGCAATCTCTTCACCAAGATCGATCAAAAAGGCGATCAGACTGAACGTCCAGACGATCTTGTTCCAGGGTCTCCCGACCGCGACCCCTCCCAGAATGAAGGTTAGCGCAACCGAGGTACTCACCATCAGGTTCCCCAGCAGGCCGGCTTCCTTGAATTTCCAGTTGTAGAGTATCCCCACCACGCCTGCAATGACACATAGCAGGAAGGTAGGGAAGCTAAGGGCAAAGGCTGACACCAGGCCGACGAAGATGGTAATCACCGTTAAGAGAACCACCTCTGAAGGTGAAACTAATCCTGATGGCAAGGGACGGTTCGGCGCATTGACCCGATCCACTTCGAGATCGAAGTAATCGTTCAGGATGAGCGCTGATCCTGAGATAAAGAAGACACACGCGAACCCCAGGACGGCTTCCCGAACAGAAGGAAACCCTCCCAGCGCAATGACCTGCCCCAGCAAAACACAAACCCCCGCAGCGAACGGAAGCTCGGGTCGAAACAATTGAATTATGCCTT
>DATFQC010000181.1:0-3117 GCA_035264425.1 Anaerolineales bacterium | reverse complement strand
ATCAGGAAAACGCGCTCTATTCACAGATCCCGTCGTAATTACAGGTCCTGTCTCCAATGAGGAATTGGCAGCCCGCAGTAGTATTGGCTTCTTTCTTTTTGTTCCACTTGAAGTCACCAAAAAATTGATAAGCGAGGCGGGTTTCAAACTTATCCGCTGTGATGATGTGACTGGCAACATCGAGTTAACCTCGGGACGCTGGTATGCCGCTCGTCAAAAACATCGCGACGAACTGCTCAAGATCGAAGGAGAAGAACGGTTTAGTGGATTACAAACATTTCTGTCTACCGTTCATAAACTGACCAGCGAACGGCGGCTGTCCAGATTTGTATTTCTGGTGGAGAGGTAAATCGAATATGACTGGGCGGCTGGCAATCACAACTGGGATCTTTGGACTTCTGGCGCTTGTTTTTCTTATTTTGTTTTTTACTATTGGCGGGCCTTTTGGCATACTCAACGACATTTCTAATGGGGTTACTGGAATCTTAAGCGGTGTACTTGCATGGAGCCTGTTCCATAAATTTTACTCAGGGCAGACATTCTTGATTTTTTCGTCGATTGGCGCGTTAGGCGTTATGGTCGGCTCGGCCCTTATCATCTATGACATCACAGGCTGGTATTTGGCTGGACTATGCACATCGGCGGGCTATGCGTTGATCGGTCTATGGTTGTGCACACTGAACTACTCCGTTCGGCAATTCAATCCCTGGCCGCAGAGACTGATGACATTAGGCTTGATCTCTGGCATTATTATGGCGCTTGGATTATTGACCATCCCAGCGATCATCAATCGTATTGATGAATGGGAGTTAGGGCCATGGTATGTGAATTACATCGGTCAATTAGGGAGTCTGGGTTATCTTTTGCTCTATCCCCTGTGGTGTATCTTGGTTGGGAGAAACCTTCTGCTCAGGCAAAAATCAAGATGAGGGTAAGGATAATGGGTTGCAAAGAGAAGTATTCCATTTTACGGAATGAGAGGCTATGAAATTCGAAGCAGCATATCCAACTCCGGAACATCAACGAGCGGCAGAGGCAATCATTGATTTTTATATATCGAATTATAAGATCGATGCTGTATTACTTGTCAATTCCTGTGCCCGAGGAAAAGCAACTCGCGATAGCTGCCTGGATATCGTTATGCTTGCCAAGCCTGATTCCTCGCGATCAACATTAAACGCATTAGAAACAGGCTGGATAGAATTCGAGAAATCAAATCATGCCATTCAAGATCTGTATGAAGCCGGCAAATATTCGGTTGTACATCCCGATTTTATTCAGGGCGTCTTTAATCCGCGAGAACAGGATGAAGCTGCCGGACCGGACGACTTTGAGGTGGAGGTCGGAAATTTTCTGGCCTATAGTGTTCCATTATGGGAGGGAAGTGACTATTTCACGCAGCTCAAAGGAAAATGGCTTCCTTACTACAGTGAGGATTTACGCCAGCAAAGATTGGATAGAGTACGATGGTATTGCTTGAACAACTTGCACCACATTCCGCTTTACATCGAACGCGGCTTGTACTTTCAATCCTTTGACCGGCTTTACAATGCCTATCGCGAGTTTTTGCAGGCATTGTTCATCGCGCGCCGAACGTATCCAATCGCCTACAACAAATGGATTCGAGAACAAGTGGAGGAGATCCTGGAATTGCCCGAGTTATATGTGCAACTTTCCCATCTGTTTGAGATCAGACAATTTGAAAGCAAAGAGATCCTAGATAGGGCCAAAGAAGTGGAAGGGTTATTGGAGAAATATGCACCCGCACGGAGCACATAAAAACCAAGTTTGGTCAAATTTTTGAGACATTGCGATACCGCATCCTAGCTATCTTGTGAAAGGTTGGGAAAGACTCAATCAATATGTTGCGCTACTTACGATTTCTAATAGGGATGATCCTGGCACTACCAATTCTTGTGATCATCGCGCTGTCGCTTGGCTTGCCAATCACGATTTCAGGGATCGGTTATTTGCTAGGAAGTGTGCTTACAGTCGCCGGACTCATTCTATTTCCATGGGCAGGCAGGAAATCTATTTCGATAACGATCCTGGGCATCACTCTCATAGCTTCAGTTGCGACAGTCAGGCTGATTCTTGTAAGGCAGAATCCAAATCCGAGTATAAGAATGATCGCGCTCCCACAGGGGAAAGATACACGGTGGATCAATACTCTGATCGATGAAGAGGATAGCCTGATCGTGGGGGAAGCACTATTTCACAGGATCGGCGGCGATTCACCTGCTGAACACAATGGAATTACGTCTGCACTCCATACAGATTATTCTCAAATAAGGGGGACACAGCGAGTCTTTTCATCTCCTTTCGTAAGCACCTATCTCAATCTTCAACGAGCAACCCACTTCGACGCAATCATCATTCAGCCGAAAGCAAATTATCCGCCTGAATTTGCTCTGGTCTTCCTGCACGGATACATGGGAAATGTCACCGGGCAGTGTTGGGAAATCGCTCAAGCCATAAAGAATTTTGATGCGCTTACGATCTGCCCCTCAACAAGCTGGAGAGGGGATTGGTGGCAGCCGCAGGGTCAAGCGATATTGCAATCCACTTTTGAGTATCTCGGAAAACAAGGGATCCAAAAATTCTATTTGAGCGGCTTTTCCAACGGTGGAATCAGCATTGGTCGTTTGGCCTCCCAACTGAAAGACAAAGAAGGACTCCGCGGCTTAATTTTGATCGATGGTTTTGACAATGGCGCGGGCATCCGAGAGCTGGATTTGCCCGTTTTAATCTTGGAGGGCTTACAGGATGAAAGAATTCCTCCCGCCCTAGCTCGTCCAGTTGCAACGGAGATAGGAGATTTAGGGACATATGTCGAATTCTATGGTGATCACTTTCTTATTATGAAACAACCCGCTTCGGTGCAAAAGGCCATTGCAAATTGGCTCAGAACGCAAGAGCCTAAGCAATAGGCTGATCGACAGTATCTTGTGAGAACCCAATGGGTTTTATCACAAGGTGAGTATGTGTTAGATTTGGCACACAAATTCAATAATTGTCGCTTGACAAGCGTTTTTTTTTGAGTATTCTATGTATATGCGCTAGATTTTGCTTTTCGTCAGGTTTGTTCCTATTCCAGCCAGGAAAGTAAGGGAGAAT
>DATFQC010000180.1:0-3573 GCA_035264425.1 Anaerolineales bacterium | reverse complement strand
CCTGTCGGATTGTTTTCCCCATTACACCGCCTACACCAGCTTGGGCAGCAAATGCCGGGTTGGCTTCCACATAGAGAAAATCTAATTTCTCACTGACATCATCCTGCACTTTCTCGAGAATACAAAAGCCTTCGTCAATAGACTCGAACAAAGTACGGTAGCGCTCTTCCGATTCCTGTAGCGCTTCCTCTGCCTGTTTGCGCTCGGTGATGTCGAAGGCGGTTCCACCAATCAATGCGATATTGCCATCTGGCCCCGGAATGGGAAACTTATTGACCAGCGAGTAACGGAGAATGCCGTCATTATGCTCCAGCGTTTCAATGGCCTGTATGCCTTTTTCATCCAGCAGTGCCAGGCCATCATTCTTTTTGAATTGAGCTGCAACTTCCAGCGGGAAAATGTCCTCATCCGTCCTGCTATAGAGTTTCTCGAGCGGAGTATTGAATGCTGTCTCAGCTGCCGCATTTGCATATACATAGCGCCCCTGGGTGTCTTTAATCCATGCGAGACCCGGGAGATGCTGCATGAACTGTGCAAAACGCTCCTCGCTTTGGCGCAGGGCCTCTTCCATCTGCTTACGCTCGGTGATATCCAGGGTAACAATGATTGCCTGCCCAATCGATTCGAGCAGAGGGGCCTGCTGGGTCCAATAGACACGCCCATTGTGTTCCGTCTCATAACTAACCGTTTCGCCTGCGAAATTTCGTTGCAAGCGTTCAATCATTCTCGAACGCTGTTCGTCCCGGAACACCTCTGAAACTTTTTGCCCTTCGAGCATTTCACGAGAGAGACCAAAGGCTTCCGTCACGGCTCCATCCGCAACAATATAGCGCATATCTTTGTCCACCACATAGACACCCCCGCCAGGAATACTGCGGGCAATCGTTCGATACAAAGATTCGCTTGCACGTAAAGCTGCATCGATCCGGAGCTTTTCCACTGCCACCCAGGTCCTTTCGGCAATCGTTTCAAGCAGCGAAACATCCTCCTCACTCCACTGACGGGGCATATCATCACTGATCCATAATGACGCGACCCAATGGTTCTCGCGCATGAGAGGAATCGTCACATACGCGCGTTCGCCATGCTGGACATATGACCTCTCGTAGTCAGGGGCAGTGCGCGGATCAAGTTTTGAATCATGGTTGACTACAGTTTTTCCAGATTCCATTTCCGCGGAGGTAAGACTGCTGTAATCAGAAACTTTGTGGACGCCTGCCACTGATTCAACGCCTCGGCAATAATCACGGTGAACGACTTCAATATCCTTTTCAGTATCAATTTCATTGAACAAACAACGCCTGGCCTGAAAGTGATCGCCGACTGCCTCCGATACCGCATACAGCAATTCGCTCGGATCTTCTGCTTTTCGCACCAATTCGCTGATCTCTGATAGTAAAACAAGTCGCTTTTCTGCCTGTTTGCGCATGGTATTATTGCTGAACACAACAACCAGGCCGTTGATCCTTCCGTTATCCCATATCGGCGATGAGCTGCAAATCACGTCAAAGAACCTGCCATCTTTGTGGATAAAAATATCTTCATGGTGCACCAGTTTCTGTCCATGGTGCAAAACCTGCAAGACAGCGCAATCTTCTGCTGGGAACGGCGTTCCATCCGGATATTTGTAGTGGGTTACGTCATGCATTTTATGTCCATGGATTTCCTCAAATGTCCAGCCAAATATTTTTTCGGCCGCTGGATTCATGGAGGTAACCCTGCCTTCGCTATCCACTGTATAAAGACCCTCGCCCATATTGCTCATGACCGCTTCATCGAACGCAACGGCCTGGCGCAATCGTTCTTCGGCGCGCTTGCGCTCAGTGATGTCAATTCCAAGCCCTACGTTCATGCCATTCGTGAAACGCATGTTCGACCAGGTGGTATCCAGCTTGCGGTCGTCGCGCGTTCGCATTTGGATATCAATCCACTCACCTTCCGCAGACGAGCCAAGTGTTTGGGCTACCTGCTTGCGATAGTCCGGGTCCGGGTAACAAGATTCCATTAATGAGAGAAGAGTTACCTCCTCAGGTTTCCAGCCGATCACCTTCTCAAACTGCGCATTAAATTGTGGCTTATTTGTGGTGGGATCATAGATCGAGACCATCACTGGCATCGTATTAAAGAGCCGCTCGAGTAGTTCCCGTTCACGTGCCAGCGCCGCTTCGACACGTTTACGGTCCACGCCAAAAGCAAGCTGGCGCGCAATCGTCAGGCTAAACTCGACTTCGTCTTCACTAAAAACATGCGGTGTATTGTAATAGGTCATAAACTTGCCAATGAGCTTCCCATTGGAAACAAGCGGGATGAACGCCAGCGCACCAATCCCTTCACTGTTAATGACTTCTCTAAGGGAATCACTCAGGTCCGCTGTGCGGACATCATTCATACAGACCGGTTCTGGATTTTTTTCATCTGATTTCCATGGGGAATGACCATCTGTCGCCGTGCGATATCTATCCGATAAGCCGCGCCAGGCAACGAATCGCATGATGCCGTCTTTATCGGAGAGCAAAATCGAAGCGCGGTCACACTGCAGAGAACTTAGAATCGCATCCAGCGCGGCATTGAACACATCCTCCAGTGAATTGGTGCGATGCAATTGATCTGTTAATTGATAGAGCCCTTGCTGCTGTCGCGCGAATTCCTTTAATGCACGCTCAGCCCGCCTGCGCTCGGTGATGTCAGTATTATCCTCAAGGACAGCAACAGGCTTGCCCGTCGCATCGCGATGGATCACTTGATGGCTAAGAACGATCAATGGTGTGCCACCGCGTTTGAGATGTTCCAACTCGCCTTCCCATTCCCCATTGGCGAGCAGTTTCTCCTGAGTGTCCTCTAATGAGACTGGAAACTTTGTCTGAAATAACTCGTGAGAAGCTTTCCCCAGCGCCTCTTCTTTGGTCCAGCCATACAGCTTCTCAACACCTTTGTTCCATGAAATAATATGACTATCCAGGTCGCGGATCACAACATGTGCCCATTCCAGGATCTCAGATTGTTGACGCAGTTTTTCGTCGGCGCGCTTGTTCTGCGTGATATTTTGAGCCACGCCAAACATACGTTCTGCACTTCCATCATCGTTATAAACGATCTTGGCGTTCGCTTCCAACCAGATGACCTCCTGATTTTCAGGGTTGATCAGGCGGAGTTGCATGGAATGCAGATCACCATGATTCGCGGCGGCTTTGGCAAACCCATCCCAAAAAGCTTGCACGTCTTCCGGGGGCATCAATCGTTCCACGGCCTCTATACTGTTTTTGGGCAGCAGTTCCGCTCCAAAACCGAGGACCGCCTCGAAGTTATCCGCAAATGTATAGACTCGACTCCGAACATCCAATTCCCACATGAACATGCGGGCAGCTTGCGTGGCGAGACGCAGGCGTTCAGACGAATCGCGCAGGACCCTTTCCACGTCTTTGCGATCTGAAATATCCAGCACCACCCCAATGGTATAAAGAGGATTATCGGATACATCCCGTATGACAGAACGCGTCAACTCTGCCCACAGACTTCGCCCATTCTGGTGGATATATCGCTTCTCCAGCCTATAAAATGGAATTTTGCCCTCAA
>DATFQC010000179.1:0-2663 GCA_035264425.1 Anaerolineales bacterium | reverse complement strand
ATGGACAAATTGGTCACGCGGCAAAGTACTTAATCATGGAGACCATCTCTGGCAGGGTGCGCACGATAGCTATACACCTGTGACTCACAAAAGAACTGTGATGGCTTTAGAGAATGATCGCTGGCTTGTTGTAGATATTCTCCAGGATACGCGGCCCCATCATTATGCGCTATATTGGTTGCTCAATGACTTTCTCTATGAGCAACAGGAAGATCTAATTCTTCTATCTATGGATTCGATGAAATACAAAGTGCAAGTGGGATTAGTAAATGTAAAACCTGATTTTTCAGTGGTTCGTGGAGATCCAAATAGCATACGCGGCTGGCGTTCACGATATTACGGAAATAAGGAACCTGCGATTTCCATGATATTGGAAGCAAATCAGCCGCGCGTTTGTTTTTGGACGTTCTTCGGGCTTGAATCCGACAACGTTGAATGGGTGGAAAATAAATTGGAGATTGGATTGGACGGCACAAAAACCTCCGTTGATCTCCAATCTCCTAGTCTCTAATCACTAATTCGACGCTTCAATCACGACGCTCATAACTTGACACGGTTGCCTTGGCAGCCTCTTCCTGCGCGCGCAATTTCTCTGTCGCACGGAAGTATTTCAAATATCGCATTGAATTTGCGTCTTTGCCGAGCAACAGGTCAATCGCCTTGATCGAACTTCCGAGCTTGATGGGGTCAGTAATCGCCGTCGTTACACCGGCCTGGATTGCCAATGCGAGGAATGCGCTGTTCACCGAATGGCGGTTTGGCAAGCCAAAGGAAACATTGCTCGCGCCCAGACTGATATTCACACCGTATTCCTTCCTAATCAGCTCAATGGTTTTCAACGTCACCAGTGTCGCGTTGCTGTTGTGTCCAACTGTCATCACCAGGGGATCAATGATGATGTCCTCGATCGGGATTCCCATTTTCGCGGCGCGTTCGATGATGGTGCCTGCTGCGGCCAGGCGTCCTTCCGGGGTCGCGGGAATGCCCTCTTCACCAATGGTCAAGCCGATGACCGCTGCGCCTCGATCCCTGACAATGGGCAGGACCGTTGAGAGTTGCTTTTCCTCACCATTAACCGAATTAACCAGCGGCTTTCCGAGCGCTACTTTCAGGCCTGCTTCCAAAATCTTTGGCTCATTCGAATCAATACAAAGCGGAACATCTACAACGGACAGGACCGCTTCCACGACTTTTGGCATGATCGCCGCTTCATCGATTTGTGGATGACCAACATTGATATCCAATACTTCCGCGCCCCAGGCAACCTGTCTCTGCGCCAGGTATTTGACATAATCAAAATTTTGTTCAACGAGTGCCTGTCCCAACTTTTTTATGCCCGTTGGGTTCAGCTTTTCTCCAATGATCACAAAGGGTTTATCCGCCCCGATCGTCACTTCCTTCGTGTTACTTTTCAATAGGGTGTGCATTGTTCCACTCCTGCTTTGATGTTTGACCGAACACATATGCCTTCGGCATTAATTCCGATTCCATAACGATGCGTGGAACGACGTCATCCCAGCCCACCGGCATCAAATGGATCCCATGAATTCCCTGTCCATGATACTTCTTGATTTGACTGATCAATTCTAATGCAATTTGCACACCCTCTTCTGCTGCGTTGCCTGCCACGTTGGCGATATCCATGCGGCGAATAATGCGCTCTGGCATATACACGCCCGGTACTTCAGAGAGCATCACTGCCGTTTTTAAACTCTTGAGCGGCGTAATGCCAATCAGGATGTAGACCTTATCCAAAACATTCCGCTTTGCCAGTTCGTTGAGCCAGAGTTCCATTCCGTTGATATCGAAAACCAGATTGGTCTGGAAAAATTGCGCGCCCGCATTAACCTTCTTTTGTTCGCGCAAGGCTTGGAATTTGGGATCGGATGAGAATGGCGAAGCAGCGGCACCTAGGAAAAATTTCGGCGGATATTTGATCTCACGCCCATCCAGGTATTTGCCTTCGTCGCGCATCCGGCGCAGGATCCAAAGCATCTGGATCGCATCCAGATCGTTGATTTCCATGTTCTCGCGTGGAGAGGGGGAGAGCTTGGCGCTGTCGCCGGTCACACACAGGATATTTCGCACACCCAACGCGGTCGCGCCGATGACTTCACTTTGCAGATTGCCACGCGACCGATTGCGCGCAGAAATTTGCAGTACAGGGTCAGCCTCATGCTCAATGGCGATCTGACTGCAGGCCCAGGAGGTCATGCGCGGCATGGCAGAGGCGTTATCTGTAAAGTTGAGTGCGGAGACGTAGTGCTTGTTTGCCTCAATCGTATGGATCAAATTGTCAGTCTTGGATGATAAAGGAGGCTTGATCTCGCTGGTGACCACAAATTCACCGGCGACCAGCCTTCGTTCCAACTCCGAAATGGGTTCTGTATAGGCAGGTGGATGATAGTTCGAGTCACCCTGCCACCAGTCCGGCTGCCGGACCGGGCGGAAGATGCCATCCCAGGTTTGTTTGCGCGTCTCGGCAGATCGTGAAAGCAATCCGCCCGTAACTTTTTTTAAGCCAATTTTTGCAATGTTCTGAAAGATATCCCGCCATGAATCCTCTCCCACCTTCTCCCAATCGAGTGGAGGCAAAACTTCGAGCAAAAGTTCCTCCCGTCCCAACTGGAAAGACCGCTCATAAATTTTGTACCAGATGCACG
>DATFQC010000178.1:0-4110 GCA_035264425.1 Anaerolineales bacterium | reverse complement strand
GGTTGCTAAAGATTGATGAGGAGGTAAAGACGAGCCAGGTCACACTTGATTTGGCTTTAGATACTTTGGTTGTCGAACTGATCCGCTAGCATTTATTTTCCTCGTTGCTTTAATCCCGCCTTTTCATAAATTGAATCGATCACACACATATTGCCGATGCCATCGGTAGGATCTGTATTTAATTTTGTCTCCCCGCGTACGGCTTTGACAAAGGCGCGCAGTTGCAGAGTATAGGAGTTTTCACCTCGTAGCACTTCACTGTATTTTTTCTTAATTCCCTGCACTGTGAGCCAGTTGAACCAATGCGGTTGAAACGGACTGATCACACGCAGCCTACCCTTATCTCCTTCGATCTTGAGAAATGAGCGGAATAATTTGGGGGAGAGCATGCCACATTCCAGATGCGCGGTACGACCGTCTGCAAAGGATAAATCGGCGATCATATTGTGATCCACTTGCGGCGCGAAGAGACGCGCCTGTGCCCGCTCGACCGCTGGCTCCGCCTCTGCAATAAAGCGGATCAAACTGACAGGATAACAGCCACAATCCATGAGCGCGCCGCCAGCCAGCTCATACTTGAAGCGGATATTATTTGGAGAGGGGAGCAAAAAACAAAACTGGGCTTCAATGTGCTTAACCTTCCCTATTTCTCCATTGGCAATAATCTCTTTCAGGCGCGCGGTGAGAGGGTGATACCGATACGCAAAAGCTTCGCTGAGCACAAGCCCCGTTTCACGCGCGACTTTTGCCAATTCCTCGGCTTCCTGTGTATTGGATGCAATGGGCTTTTCACACAGGACATGTTTATCGGCCCTCAAGGCACGGATCGTCCATTCGGCGTGCAGACTGTTGGGCAGCGGATTGTAGATCGCGTCGATGTCACGATCATTGAGCAGATCGTTATAGGTTCGATGAACACGCGGGATATGATGCTTGCGCGCGAAAGCTTCTGCACGTTTTGGGTCGCGGGTCGCGATGGCGACAATTTGCACGTCAGGAACGCCGCGCGCAGGGCTAGTCAATGCCATCGGCACAATGGCGGCCGCGCCAAGTACACCGATCCGGAGGGAGGAAGAAGATGTCATCATATTTTCTTTGTGCTACTGCGAATTGGTCCTGATTACAACAATTTTATCTACTGCTGATTCGGCTCCCCAGATTTCACCCGGTCGCCCCAAAATCTGGCGGACCGCTGCATCGGGGCTGGGTAACTCGAATGACGTAAAGGTCTCAGAAGCAGGGTCAAAGCGTACGAGTGCGTTCGCACCAAAGTCACTGAGCCAGACGATGTCCTGATCATCTACATAGACCGCGTACGCTTGAGGCCCATTCCCTGGCAATTTCCATTCCCGCCAGGAATCTTTGGCCGGATCATATACCGCCACCTGTCCTGCATTCCACTCGCTGACCCAAACCCGTCCCCGCGAATCAGACCAGACTCGTCTCGCTCCCTGATTTGATGTAGGAGGCTCTAACACGGTTGCCTGATTCGTTTGCGGGTCAATGCGACCGACATAGCTGTTTGCCAATGACGCATAATAGATTATCCCATCGGGTGTAGTTGTAATTCCATAGGCACCTCGTCTGCGAGGCGCCTCGAAGACCTGGATATCGCCAGTGGACGGGTCGAGACGGCCATACACTCCGTTCTGTCCAGTGAACCAAAGCATGCCAGTGCGGTCAAAAACGGCTGTGTTCAGGTTGGCATATCCAATTTGGGCTGGCAGGGAAAATTTTTGCACTTCCTCTGTTTGCGGGTCGACACGCACGATCGCGTTCAAGCCGCTATCCGTGACCCATGGCGCTCCATCTGGACCGACAATGACTCCATGCGGAGAGGAACCTGAGCCAAGCGGAATATGGCGCGCTTCGCCCGTTGTTGGATCAAGTCTGCCCAAGGCGCCGGAATTTTGTGCGGTGTACCAGACCATTCCATCCGGAGCGGGCGCGACATCGTGAGGATGCGACCCGGCCGGAACAGGATATTCTTGAATTGTGTATTCCTGGGCCGAACCTAGATTTGGAATGCTCGGCGATTCTGAGGAAGCCTCTATTGTTATGGAAGGCCGAATAATGGTGGGTTCAATAACGACTGGCGGGTGAATTGCTTGGGTGGCTGAAGTATTTGTACATCCCACAAGGAAGGCAATCACAATAAAAGTAAAGCTGAGACGTTTCACGCTTACTCCTATTTCTAAAGCTTTTAGTTATTTTCTTTTAGCCGATCTACTGCGTCAACGATCAGATTCGTTACAGCCTTCGCCTCAACCAGCATGTGAAAGTGACCAGATTCCAATTCGTAGGTTGGCCAGCCTGCTTTTCTTGCCTCAACTGCTGCTCTTTTATAGGGCTCGCTAAATAAGATATAAACACAGGGCGCATCGGGCCAGCCTTTGAAAACAGGAATCGGTTCGGTAAAAAAATCCAGGGCGCGTGGCTGAATCTCGGCGACCATTTGCGCACGCAGTTTCTCATCTGGCAGGATCTCCTGCAAATCATCAAAGCTCCAGTTGGGGAACGATCCGCCACCTTCAAGATATGCTTGAAATTCCTTTGCCCAATCAGATTCTTCTGAGTTCATCAAATCAAGTCGTGTGGCTTCATGCCGTGGAAGACCTGCATCCACGAATATATAAGCATTGATCGGATTTGGAAGTAATTCTCTTATAACAGGGAGCAACGGTCCTGCGCCGCTGTGGGCAACCACCGTAAGGGGGCTGTTTTGCGGGACTTGCGCGAATGCCTCTGAAATGGATTCAGCGTGCTGTTCCCAATAAGGTTTTTTTGAATCAGGTGAATCAAGTAGCATTGGGACGAGAACCTCTATATTCCTTTCTCGCAGTTCGTCTGCAACCAGCTTCCATGTCAGTGGACCGACCAGTGGACTGTGGATGAGGACATACAGATGATTCCCGTTCATTCCTCACGCTTCTTCACTTCCACACGCAATTTTGCGGTAAAGATTTGATCTTCCAACGTCATGAATCGTGTCCCTTCGATGAGAGGGATCATCTTGAACCCGCTTGCCAGCGCCTTGCCGCCCACTCGCGCATCAGACAAAAAGGAATTGAATTCCAGTTGAAGATGTGGCAAATCCTGTTTGTTTTTTACTACTCCAAAGCCCATTCGCACAGCACTATCCACCAGTGCACCTGAATCGGCGAAGCCGTCATAAACAATATATGGATTTTCCTGCAAGCGCAGCTTGAGTTCCGCCATTGTGCGTGGTAATGGCTGGTTTTCGGCTCGCTCACTAATCTCGTTCAGATGCGTATTGATCCCGCGTGGTTTAACAAAGTAGTGAAAGAACAACTTCACATCGTTGGCTATCCTTTTGCCCTCATTAAGTTCAATATCTGTAATTGACAGCCGCACGTAAAGATCCCCGAACAGGAAGCGACGCAAAGCCTGATAAGCATCGTGATTTTCACGAATCCCATGTTCGCCTGAGTGAGTGTTATAAACGTAGGCATAAGGATGGTTCTGCAGAAATGCCTCACGCTGATCCACGATCCCATCCGTACGCGGCAACTGGCGTGCCACCGGGTAGTAATCCACATGCCGGGTGCCTATCAGGCAAAACGCATTAGTGGGCGCCAGCGCTAAAGCTGGTTGAGGGGTTTGACCGCCCATGAAATCGTTCACCCACTTGGGTGTAAAGAATTGAATATCGTCTTCACGCAGACCCGGTAAAAAGCGGAGTAAGGAAGCCGTCGAAGCATAACGGGCGCCACCGTGCGGCGTGGACATGGTCATCAAGCGTGCCACGTTCTCTGCCGCGCCAAACAGGTTGTATTGGATCGCAAAGCGCGAGATCAAACCACCCATGGAATGCCCAACCAGCGCCACCTTTTTTAAGCCCAGGCCCGGTCCTTCCTGTCCATCGGTAAGGCGGTGGCAGGTGGCACAGGCGATCTGCTCAATCTTCATTGCCAGAAGCGCAGCATAATAGGGAACGCCAGCCAGATCTTGTTTGGCCGGATATTCCAGTCGGTAACCGCGGTGACGCAACTCATCGGCGAGCAGGATCTTTGCCTTATCCGAAAGCTGTAAATGTTCAGCATTGTATTCGTAGTAGCGGAAGATCCATAAGGCTTTGTGTAAGGCCAC
>DATFQC010000177.1:0-4038 GCA_035264425.1 Anaerolineales bacterium | reverse complement strand
TGGTTTTCGATCAGACTGCGAGCCGTAAATTTTGTATCCAGAATGATGATTCGGTCGGATACCTCTTCCTGCAGGATCAAATCAGGGACCATCATCGGTAATCGTTCGCTGGCCTCTTTTGCATGCCATTCCAGTCTCTTCTGGGCGGTGACATTCCAGCCTGTTAAGTGGATGCGGTAAAAGTTGGCGACAAACCGCTCGTAAATGCTGTGCAGGACCAATGCATCCCGCTCGAAGGCCGGGATAGGCTGGGGATGCTCTCCCTCCGAGCCGCTCGGCATTTGACGCTGCACGATCAGGTCGCAGATCGAAAGCATCAGGCGGTAATCATGGTCGTTACGAGCGAGCAATTGCCGGCGGATTAAATCCGGCGTGATTTCGATGAAGTCGATACCATCCAGGTCGCGTATCAGGTGCCGCAGTTTCTGGTGTACTTCTTTAACAGAAGCGGCCTGCGGTCCGAATTGACCGACCTTGAGCAACCTTGCGAGCACACTGCGGAGGATCTGGTTCTTGGAGGCATTCACACTGAATCCCTGAAACTCACAGATCAATTGTCCCCTTTCCAGCGTGCGTTGCTTCAGGCTTTCCGCAAAGTTAATCCGCCCGCGAACTCCGGCGATCTTTCGCTCTTCCTCGACATAATTGTGGCCCAGCCCGATGCGCAGACGCTGCTGCACTAACCTGATCAGGATGGAAGCCAGCAATGTATCGAGCGTGGGTGCACGCTCGGCCTCTTCCATCATCCAGCCGTGCATGGCATTCAACGGCGCTTCGTCCCAGGCATATAGCAGCATATGCCACAGGTTACGGATCGGGATGCCGTACTCGGTGAATTGGGAAGAAGTTTTGGAAGTCCTAGAGATAGACATTGCTATTCATTGCGGTTTCGAAAATGGTGTCCAGCAAAACTAAGCTAAAAGTTTCTTTTCAGCGTCTTTCGCTCGCCTGGGGTTATCAAACCAGTATTCCTTCAAGAGCGGAACGATCTCTGTGCGCACGACCCGGCGATACCAATTCTTATCCAAGCCTCCGAAATTATCCCCCTTGGGAAGAAAGAAGCTATGGCCAAGCTCATAGTTCTCGCCCAGCAGTGGGTCCTCTCTGATCTCCAGATTCAATTGTGACAGGCGTTCGACGATCAGTTGGACAAGATCTGCATCCATGCCTCGCTTCAGGAGCCACTGACTGAAGAGCTCACTCTCGTATTGGGGCTTGAGCGTGATAAAGACAAAACGACGGCGCATCGCATAATCCACCATGGCCAGGGAACGGTCGGCGACATTCATTAGCCCAATCAAATACAAGTTGGAGGGTACATAAAATGGAGGCTCGTCCTCGGTTCGATAGGCCAGAGGGAGCGCGTACTCCGGTCCACGTTTATCTGGCTCGATCAGCATGAGCAGCTCGCCAAAGATCTGGCTAATGTTGCCGCGGTTGATCTCATCGATGATAAAGACATATTCACGGTCCGGGTCCCGGATGGCTTTCTGACAGAACTCGAAGAAGATACCGTTCTGCAAAACGAAGCTGCCGGCCTTGCCAGGCACCGGACGATAGCCGCGCACGAAATCATCGTACGAATAGGATTGGTGGAATTGCACCATCTCGAGGCGGTCGTTATCGATTTCCTTCATCAGGGCATACGCCAGCTTCCGTACAATGAACGTTTTCCCCACACCCGGCGGACCCTGTAAGATCATTGCCTTCTTGGACTGGAGTCGTTCAAGGATGTGCTCCAGTTCCTCCTCGGTGAGGAAGACACCGGAGGCGATCAGGTCCGCCGTACTGTAAGGCTGCCTGCCCACCTCGATAAACTCTGACAGGATTTCATCGGTTTCACTCGCCTGCTGCAGGTGTTTCCCAAACCACTCGTAATCCTGTTCTTTGTCATACCAGACGAAGTCCCTGAGCTGCTCGGCATATTCCTTGAATTTATAACTATCATCCATCCTTAAGCGCCAGATCGTGTTGCGGTTGGTATAGAAATACCAGCTTTTCTCCTTGAAATCAGGATCCCATTCCACTTCGACGGTTCGGGCGTCATTGCGGTTGGCGACAATTGTCCCAATCGCTTTGATCGTCATACGGGAAACGGTCTTGTTGCGGGCATCGAAAGGCAAGCCTGTCCGCTGGGTCGAGGCGGCTTTGATGGCGATCCGATCGTTCACGCGCATGGCCATGACGTCGTTGATGTAGCGGTTCTTGTAGCCGTTCTCCCAGATGCCTTCTTCCAGAAACCGGTCGGTCTGGTCGGCCGGGTCACGGTTATCCCAGTAGGCTCCTACCAGCCAGTAGCTAACCCCGCCCCAGGCGCGGTACTGAGCTTCCTGCGATTCGGAGACCCTTCTCATCCGTTCATTCTCGGCGCCCCAGGCAGCCAGCGAGAGTTCCGGGAAAGGCTTCTCCTCTTCCCGCAATAATCTCACCATCTCGGCATAGAATTTGGCGGTCAGGCCATCCGCGGGTAAGCGGATCCCCAGATACTCGCGATTATTTTGGTCGAGGTTCAAAAAGGTATCCGGGCGGATCCAGAACAAGCCCATGGTGAGGTTGACGTTGGTCTGTTTGACGTGCAAGGCTTCATCAAAAGCCTTTAGAAATTCCTTACTTTCCAAGGGATCCTGTTCACTCAGCGCCAGTTTAAAGACTCTCCACAGCCGTCCAATATCATTGGCATCCCTGGAGGTCTGGTTGGGGAAAAACCAGGATCGTAGATTGTTCAAGACCGGCACGCCATTGAAATCTTCTGGCAGGTCACCCTGCAATCCAAAATGCTGCTTGATTTGCGAAAGGATAGCAATCCGCTGCTCAAAGCCGATCCGACGATTGAACACGCCCAGGAAGGTAAAAGGATCAATCTCTTTAAGAAGAAAGCGGGCTCCGTCGCCATCTTTATCATAGAGTGGTGTGATGACAAATCCCTGCGAACGAAGTTCCTCTAAAAAAGAGATAAGCTCTTCCTGTCTGTTTTCCCAGCCTAATAGTTCATGTGCTAATTCTTGATAAATCGGTATCCAGGTAAAGTGGTTGATCAACGTCTTAGTATTTTTCGACATACACATCACCTTTAAGGTTTGGGCAGTCCCAAACTTGGGACTGGTTTTGGTTCGAACTTCCAACGATCACGAATGTTGCTTCGTTTGAATAGAGAGGCCTTGAACGATTCTCCATATGTTGATAAAACAAGGATACAAGAAATCTCTCAATTGGGCAAGCCCTGACCCCGCCTACGAAGTGGGCAGGGGCGGGTGGGGCAGGGTTGACTTTCCTGCTTCAGTTACGTAAAATCATTTTACCCATCGTAATCTACAATATCTTCAATAGGGCGTTCAACACCAAACCTTTTTACAGAAAGGAGGTGAGAGAATTGGATACACATAACATGCAGGAAGATACAATTACGATGAGAGATGGCCGCGTCATGAGGATGAGAAATGGCGATCTCCAGCCGATCGAAGGTGAGATGACCCTGTCAGACGGCACGCGGGTCATGCCTACTGGTCAGATTGTAATGGCAAATGGCACTGCCCGCATGCTGGCGGAAGGCGAAACTATGAATATGGATGGTCAGATGGCCGATCCGGCCGGCATGTCAGACCGGAAATTCAAGGAAGAAATGGAAGACGAAGAATTAAGAGATGACATCGAGGGGGCGTAGGAGCTATCAAGCAGGATTTTGGAACCCGCCTGATCTGCATCAGGCGGGTTTTTGTTGCCCAGCCCCTCCGTCCTCATCGGGGCACCTTGTCCAGCTATGCCTATTGGAACAAGGCCATCAAGGGGATAACTACAGACCTAATTGGGGGAGGGGCTGGAACTTTTTTCTGCTGCCCTCGTCATTTCCCTATCAAACTATTACGAAATATGGAGAACGAATGAATCGAAACTTTTTAATGCTATCCTTTCTGGTGACTATGCTTTCCGCTTGCATGGTTCCTCCCACGGGTAGCCAGCCTGCCCCCGTAGCTTCAGAGGCTCCGGCTCTGCCCCCAACAGCTGTCGCCATTGAACCGACGGAGGTTTCGACCGAGATGA
>DATFQC010000176.1:0-6134 GCA_035264425.1 Anaerolineales bacterium | reverse complement strand
ATTTCACTGAGCCTGCAATTTCTTGGCACCAAACTTTCCACCGCGGCGAATGGATCGCTGGTCACTTCGGCTACCCCTGCCTTCGTGTTGCTCTTCGCCTGGCCGTTGCTTGGAGAAAAAATTACAGCTCGCCAGTTGCTTTCTTTATTTCTCGCGACGCTGGGCGTGCTCGCCGTGATCGATCCGCGTTCCGCACAGTTGAATCCGGAACTATTTGTAGGGAACATCATGCTCATCGGGGCGGCCGTGACGTGGGCGCTCTACTCCGTGCTGGTCCGCAAGGTGACCCGCAATACAGACGTGTTGCTCTTCAGTCTGATTGCGTTTCTCGGGGGTTTGCCGGTCCCTGTGTCTGCGGGCGCATGGGAGCTCTCTACAGTTGGGGTTGGAAAGATCGGTCTGGGGGTCGTTGGAGGTGTTCTTTTCCTGGGAATTATTTCCACGGCATTGGCCATGGTTCTATGGAATACCGCGTTCACCTATGTGGATGCCGGTCTGGCCTCTCTTACCTTCTTTGCACAACCTGTTGTTGGGACCTTCCTCGGGTGGCTTTTCCTGGGAGAGAGGGTCACATCCCTCTTTTTAGTGGGTGGGCTTTTAATAGGGGTGGGGCTCATCATTTCCAGTCGAGAAAATTAACTACTTGACAAACACGCACAAATTTCTTATACTGAATTAGTAACACGTGTTAGTTAAAACGCCTATGAGACCAGCAAAACGAACGACCAGCCGGGATGTAGCCAAACTAGCACATGTTTCGCGGACAACCGTCTCATTTATTTTGAACAATGTCTCTGGTGTGAGCATCAGTGCAGAAACCCGCAAGCGAGTACTGGACGCCGCAAAAAAACTCAACTACTCCCCCAACGTAGCTGGCAAAAAACTTGTCAGTGGAAAATCGTATACGATCGGTCTTGTGCTTTGTCAATCTCCTGAGCAGATTTTCACCGATGCTTTCCTCCCTCAGGTAATCCTGGGCGTGGAGCAGGCAGCGATGCAGCAGGGTTTTCACGTACTCTTGAAGCCTGTTGACCCGAATGACACCGGAGGCTATGCACGCTTGATCACAGAAAATCATGTCGATGGTATTTTGTTATCAGGTCCGCGCCAGGACGACACTGCATTAATGCACCTGCACGAGCAGCGCGTCCCTATCTTGCTGATGGGTCAATTGCCTGACACAAGCATTCCTTTTGTAGACGTTAATGCAACTGCCGGTGCTGAACTGGCAGTTACTCATTTAATCGAGCGCGGCCACCAACGGATTGGGATGATCACCAATGCGCCATTGTCGTACACGTCGGCAAAACAAAGGCGGGATGGCTACCTCCATGCCCTCAAAAAAGCAAAGCTTCTCATTGACAAGGCGCTGATCCTGGAGGGTAATTACACGCCGGCCAGCGGCTTTGAAGCAATGAAATCATTACTTTTGTTAACACCCCGTCCGACCGCAGTTTTTGTCGCCAGTGATGTGGTGGCGATGGGCGCAATGCTTGCCATCAAGCAAGCCAAACTACGCATTCCCAAAGATATTGCCGTGGTAGGCTTTGACGACATTCCTCTTGCAGAATATTATGATCCACCTCTTACGACAATTCATTTACCTGCCTTTGGGCTAGGCTGGGCAGGTGGAGAACGTTTGATTCGTATCATTCAAGGTGAAGGCTTGAACGACACTTCCTTGCTGCTTGAATCGAAGCTAATTACCCGGCACTCAAGCCCGTAGCGCGGAAGTTCAACAAATCAACGTAAACAACATCTATGTTTTCGAATCGGTCAATACATGTTAATAAAGGAGGTGATGCCGATCACAAACTGAGAACAGAATCTGTTAGATATCAGTTCAACCTATCAAACCAAAATTAGGAGAAGAAGGAAATGTCTAAATTCAGCAAGATTCTCGGCCTGCTTGTAATGTTCACGTTGCTGCTGACGGCATGCGGCGGTGGACAGCAAACGCAGGCACCTGCTACTCAGGCTACTGAAGTGGCGACCGAAGCGCCAACCGAGGCTGCCACAGAAGCGCCGACGGAAGTCGCCACTGAGGCCGCAACCGAGGCTGCCACTCAAGCGCCAGCAGCTGGTGAAATTGACTGCATGGGTGCTCAACAGGGCGATGAAATCAGTATGCTTTACCAGTGGTCAGGTGTGGAAGAACAGGCACTCAACCAGGTGCTCCAGCCTCTCGTGGATGCGTGCGGCCTTGTGCTCAAACCAGAGTCTACGCGCGATCAGGCCCTGTTGGATACACGTGTGCAAGCTGGCACTCCCCCGGATGTTGCCTTCTGGCAGGTGGCTCAACTGGTTCAATACCAGGATAAGTTGAAGACCATGGACAGTCTGGGTGCAAATGCGGCGAGCTATAGCGATTTCTTTGTCACCCCCATGACCATTGACGGAAAGTGGTTGGGTCTGCCGATCAAGGCTGACGTTAAGTCGATCATCTGGTACAGTCCCGCCAACTTTGAGGCGTTGGGTTATACCGTGCCGACCACCTGGGAGGAGCTCGATGCCCTGGTGGAAAAGATGGTGGCTGATGGAAATGTGCCGTGGAGCATGGGATTTGAATCCGGCGATGCAACCGGCTGGACAGGCACCGACTTCGTTCAAGATATTATGCTGGTGCAACAGGGTCCAGAGTTCGTGCAAGGAATCATGGATGGCAGCGTTTCATACGATGATCCGGGTGTTAAGCAGGCGTATGAGACCTATGGCAAATGGGCAATGGATGAGAAATATACCGTGGGTGGCGCTCAGGGTACACTTTCAACCGCCTTCCTTGAGGCCATTTACAAACCATTCGCCGATCCCCCGGAAGCCATGATGGTCAAACAGTCGGGCTTTGCAGGTGGCGAAATCGCGAAGCAGTTCCCTGACCTTAAGCAAGGCACTGATTATGATTTCTTTGTCGTGCCCGGCATTCAAGGTTTGCAGGGCTCCGTAGAGCCATTGATGGCTTTTAGCGATAAGCCAGCTGTTAAGGCGCTGGTCGCTTATCTTTCCTCTGCGCAGGGAGGCGCGAACTGGGCTGGCGCAACCTTTGGTCTTTCTCCAAACAAGGGCGCGGATGGCAACTATACCGACCCGGCGCTCCAGAAGCTTGGTGAGGCTGTTGCCAATACCAAAGGCTTTACAACCGACATTGGTGACACCATTCCAGGCGGCTTTGGATCGGCTGAATTCCAGGGTCTTACAGAGTTTGTCAATGGCGGTGATCTTGATACTGTTTTGAAAGACCTGGCTGCGAAACAAGCTGAAGGATTGAAAAAGTAAGTCATTTCGTAATTGGGGACGTCTCTAGAGACGTCCCTTTTTTTCACTGAAATTTCATGACATCGCAGGACGTTCCAGAGCTCAGGAGTCCGAGAAAGTTAACCCTTGGCTGCGTCCGATGCCTATCTTGATAGTGATGTCATTTATTGGCTCTCTTTATACTTATGACGAAGGAGAATGAGATGGCCACACCACAAGATATCTCTAAACCTGCTACAACGCCCGAAGTCGCTATACGAAGAAGACCGCTAAGAGCATCCTCGGCCCCCCCGGTTCCCGAGATTATGAAGCAGGGCGGGCTGGCTCCCTGGTTGTATCTATTACCTGCCTTATTGGTGATGTCATTTTTCATCGTCTATCCGATGATCAATACCATCGGCTTGAGTTTCCTCAATAAGAACGGGACTGCATCAGCGGCCACAACCTGCCGGGCAGAACAACCATGCTGGGGGGTCTTTGAGAACTACCGCTATGCTTTGACAGCCGAGTTCAACACCAGTTCACCAGGGGCGTTTTGGAATTCCTTCTGGAGTTCCTCGTATGGGAATACTATCAAATGGATATTCGTGATGGTAGTTGGTACGGTTTCTGTTGGGCTGGGGTTTGCTGTGCTGGCAGACCGGGTGAAATATGAGGCGCTGGCAAAAGCCATTCTTTTCATGCCCATGGCCATCTCCTTTGTAGGTGCTGGGGTCATCTGGAAGTTCGTCTATGACTACGGCACGGGGCAAAAACAAATCGGTCTGTTGAACTCCATTATTACTTCGCTGGGCGGCCATCCGGTTGCCTGGCTTTCCACTACCCCCATCAATACCTACATGATCATTCTCGTGGGCATCTGGATCTGGTCCGGGTTTTGCATGACAATTCTGGCTGCGGCGCTTAAATCCGTTCCCGATGAAATTCTAGAGGCGGCGCGGGTGGATGGCGCTACCGAATGGACAGTGTTCTGGAGGATCATGGTACCCATCATCCTGCCGACCATTACAGTCGTCGTGACCACGATGGTTATCAACGTCCTGAAACTGTTCGATCTGGTGTACGTGATGACCGGCGGAAACTTCCAGACGGATGTGATCGCCAACCGCATGTACACCGAAATGTACAAGAATTTCAACGTAGGGCGTGGTACTGCCATAGCAGTGGTCCTCGTCCTGGCGATCATCCCATTCATCTACTTTAACGTCAGGCGGTTCATGGAGCAGGAGGCAACGCGATGAAAAAGGACCAGATTAACAAATTGCTGAACAGGGTACCAACCCATGTGATCATCATCCTGACCATGATTATTTGGATTATCCCAACTGTGGGATTATTGGTCACTTCTCTTCGGCCTCCGGAGGCAGTCCGGAACACGGGCTGGTGGACCGTCTTCAGCCCTAAAAATGCCAGTGGGCCCTATGCGCAGTATTGTGCAGAGTGTCACGGCGCAGATGGAAAGGCGATCCCACAAGCCGATCTCTCAAACCCGGAGGTGGTCGCTAAGTACCCTCGTTCTCTGCAACTGCTGGCACTCCTCCGCAAGAACATCAATGGTCAGCCGCACATGGGCAATCACCCTCTCCCAAGCGCTCAGGAGGCGGCCGAAATTGCAGCCTACCTCAAGCAGGGTGAGCAATCAAGCTCGCAGTTCTCGCTTAATAACTATGTTGATGCGCTGGTGGGTTATCGGGGTGAGAACACCTATCAGGCTGACTGTGCCGCTGGGACCCAACCACCAGATCTCCATTGCAATATGAGCGATATCTTAAACTCACGTGGCATGGGCCGGGCGTTCATCAATAGCCTGCTGGTCACGATTCCTGCAACCTTGCTGCCTATCCTGTTCGCGGCCTTTGCCGGTTATGCCTTTGCTTGGCTGGATTTCAAAGGGCGATTCCTGCTCTTTGCGCTTCTGGTCGGCTTGCAGGTTGTACCCCTGCAAATGACTCTGGTTCCGATTTCACGGTTCTATGCACAGGTTGGATTGAACGGTACTTTTCTAGGTGTGTGGCTTTTCCATACTGGCTTCGGTATGCCTTACGCCATTTATCTGATGCGCAATTTTCTGGGAACATTGCCAAAGGATCTGTTTGAGTCGGCTTATCTGGATGGCGCCTCCCATTGGACAGCGTTTCGTCAATTGGTCATCCCGCTTGCCCTGCCAGCGATCGCATCGCTGGGCATCTTTCAGTTCCTATGGGTGTGGAATGACTTGCTCGTGTCCCTGGTTTTCCTGGGCGGCACCACACCGGTCATGACATACCAAATCAGCAACATGGTCACATCCTTGGGATCTGGTTGGCAGGTGCTAACGGCGGCCGCTTTCCTTTCCATGCTGCTGCCCATGATCGTGTTCTTCTCTTTGCAACGCTATTTCGTGCGCGGCATGTTAGCCGGTGCAGTCAAAGGCTAAGCGAACACTTCATCGCTGATACTGTTTCCATTGTCGTTTTTAAAAATTACAGCTTTCAATAGCTGTTCTGTTAACATGCTCTCTGTTCGATCCAGGATCGAAAAATGAATGAGAATAGTCGACTATGAATCAATCTCTCTGGTACAAAGATGCAATCTTTTACCAAATTTATGTGCGTGCTTTTCGCGACGGCAACGGCGATGGTCATGGAGATATTAAAGGGTTAACGCGAAAGCTGGATTATCTGCAGGATCTTGGCGTCGACTGTATTTGGCTCATGCCGCTTTACCCTTCGCCCTTGAAGGATGATGGCTACGATATTGCGGACTACTACAATATTGCTGAGACGTTCGGCACCCTGGATGGTTTTAAAGCTCTGCTTGCGGCAGCACATCAGCGGGATATCCGAATTATTATGGACCTCGTGCTGAATCATACTTCTGATCAGCACCCCTGGTTTCAGGCC
>DATFQC010000175.1:0-8222 GCA_035264425.1 Anaerolineales bacterium | reverse complement strand
AAAAGGACCGTCTCCCGAAGAGGTGAACTGCCAAAACAACCATTCACTGGTTCCCCAAGGTCTAGGAATCTGGGGTTGGGTCACGCCATAATTTGCGATCCATAAAGGGTAACGATGGAAGTATTCTAATTCAGTAGGCTGGCTGATAGGCGCATTCGTGTTCCAGTAGAAGAAGGCCGTATAAATGCCAATCTCCTTCGAGCCAACTAATGCTCTGAGTCGCTCGAGGAACCTTTTCCAATGGGGCCAACCTGTGTACACCCCTCGATAAGATTCTTCGAGATCGAGAAAAAGAGGCAGTTCCCCCATATCTCCGTTGAGCAGATTGAACCATAATTCGGCCTGTTCTTTTGGCTCGGCGCGACTGTCATAAAACCAATAGGAACCTCGGGGCAGGCCTGCTTCTTTGGATCTTCGCCAATTATTTTTAAAATCGGAATCTGTCCATAGATTTTGCCCCGCTCGAACAATGACGAAATCTGTTGTTAAATTCATTCGTTGAAAATCGATTTCCTGCGGCGTTCCAGGATCGTCCTGATAAAAACTTACATCGGGACCAAAAATGCTTCTCGCCACTCCAACCTCCTCCACGAAAAAATTTGCTAGGGCATTTTACCAGTGATTCAATTAACTCCCTAACTTATCCAGGCCCAACATTTTCCCTCTAGCATATTGTCAACCCAAATCCTCCCCTGCTCTACGGCACATAATAAGTGATAATCAATTGTGGTTGATTCGCATTGATTGAATTACCAGAGAAAAACTTTAGATAATCAGAACCCAAGTCGTCGTTGTCATCCTTCGTAAAGGCTAAACGGAATTGAGTGAGCCCCGCTTTATTGATCAACACAAGATCTGTATTGCTTAATTGCGCCGCGTACCAACTGAAGGTGAGAGGCGCAAATTGATCGCGTCCAGCATTCGGGCCGCCTGGCATCGAAAAATCATCGATTTGATTCGAAGCCTTCAATCCATAACCAGTCGCGGCCATTCGCATCAAGCGCATGGTTGAGTTGAGGCAACTGCCAGCTATGATTGGATGGATCATCCAGGCTGCGGATATAAAGCCGTAACGTGCCCGGATCAAAGTACCAGCCTTCGTTGATGGGTACTTTGCCATGGCCACGACTCTGCAACAAACCAGAAAGACTGTCATATTTATAGAAGCGTTTCTGATCGCGTGCCAGATACCCAAGGGAGGTTCCAATCTTCATAGACCACACGCGCTTCTGTGAGGAATATGCTCTCCAGATTTTGCCAGTCAGAGTCTGCGAACCATCCAGGATGGCTCCGCTCCCTTCCGCTTTGACTTGTATCCAATTGCCTTCGGTGCCGGAAACTGGGAAGGTGACGGCCTCCTGATAAATGCCATCCGCAACAAGAATTTGGGTGCCCGGCGTCGCCTGATTGACTGCCTCCTGGATGGTGTTGAATGGCGCATTGACAGCGCCATCTCCACCGGCTGGCGCATGGATATCGACGTGCAGGATGGTCGAGGGCGTAAATGGAAGCTCATTCGGTTGAGTCGTGACCGAGCCGCTGATCTCCGTTGATCCATTCAGCACTTTGACTTCATAAGAGGTGGCCGGGGAAAGCCCAAATAAACTACCAACGAGACGACCATCCGGGATGCGTACGAGCGGATGGCCAGCATGCCAGTTTATTTCGTCCGTTTGACGATACATCAGCTGAGTATTTTGAGACAAGGTTGCTCCTTTGAGAGTAACTCCAACTGTCTCGATATTCGGATATACGCTTAATGGATTTTCGACCTGCCCAATTTGATTCTGATTCGCGACTTTGCCCATAAAAACTCCACTCATGATCACGGCGAGGAGAGCCGTGACGGTAATCAGCGGAGTAACGAAGGAGTTGTTGTTTGTCATGACTTTCTCCGTGATGCCAATGATTGAACGATTCAGGAGTCAAATCAAGTCAGTATTTATAAATCGGCTCTCGGATAGTATAGCACTGTCATCCACTCCAATTACTGACAGGAAAGGCCGCGCCGGCTCTATGACTCAACTTGGATACGGACATCAAGAATTATTTTGCTTTCCTCCGTTTTGATATCTACAGACTTGACAAGGCTCAGTAGCCTTTTTTGTTCAGGAGATTGAAGAAACGACCCAACATCCAAGACGATCTGGTTCCCATAAAGTTTGACACCCTCTGGCAAAGCATTGAAAAATGACCCTAATTTCCCTAGCAAGATGTTGTTTTCCAACCAAGCCCTTACTTTTGGCGAAGAAAAACTCGCAAAATCAACTGAGCGATCAAGTTTAAGTTTCAAATTCACGGACCAAGGCAACAGCGTTGTTTTCACATTTGCAGAAACCAAATTTTGGGGATGAATTGTCACGTGACAGGACTCGATATTCCTGTTCCCTTGCAGTGCAGTTTCGATAAGTTCGTTGATCAGATATTCTGGTACAGGCACAGTGGCATTAACAATAGTTCCTTTTAAGTCTGAGAAGTTGTTGTCGATTATTTTTTGGAAAATTTTGTCCATGAAATTTTTTGTCCCGTTGGTTTAGCTGGATATCCGTACTGTATGCTACAAGTAATGTATGCTACGAGTAATGTAGCATAGTTACTCCCTAAATTCAACAGCCTCTCCCTTTTCAGGAAGAGGCTGAGAATAGAGTCTTAGGTAATATCAAATGGAGTTTATCTTGGAAGACAATGGATCAAGGGTTGATCAACTTGATTTCATCCACTTGAAAACTCCCATATCCATTGACAGGTGAGATGTTGAAACCCCAGATGGTTGTCAAGCCAAATCCATCATTAGGCGCACCCTCTGGCTGCCAATCAGAACGATGCACAAAGTTATTCCACGGGAGGTTAAAGGTTCTCCATCGGCCGGATGAATCAAGGATTTGATTTCCGGAAGTATGGAGATAATTGGAAGGTATATTTTTCTCTCTAACATTCATGCCTAGTAAGGCGACGACCATCAGCAAATTACTAAATCGAGCAAACAGCGTTGAATCCCCCGGAAGTAAGATCTTCCGGATTGCAGTGAACATGAGCTTCGTTTCTCCTTCTGTGAGATATCAATGAGTAGAACCATACAGGTTTAAGGGCCGCTTGTTAATGGTACCTGGGTAATAGGAGTAGGGGTAAATGTAGATGTACTAGTGGATGTACTTGTGAGAGTCGGTGTGGCAGTGGGAGAAACAGGTGGCGGAGTGACACCACCCGTCGCCGTCGGAGTAAGTGACGGAAGTAGAGTGGCAGTTGGGGAGGCCGTAACTGTCGGAGTGGCGATCGCGGTGTTCGTAGATGTCAGGACTAGGGTGGCGAGAGGTGTAGGTGTTACCACGGTGGGCGGCGGAGGCAGGAGTGATGTTGGTGTTACCGTGGGAATAGGAGTGTCTGCTCCGATCAGAACCTGAGGCGGGATATCCGGAGGCTGGTATTGGGTGTAACTCGGTCTATTGTTTGGTAATGGGATTTTGTAAGCCACAAAGACGAGCGCGGCTAAGATAAAAGCACTTGCCCACGCCCATTTCGCGGCCGGACTCTCTGTCACTGGACGGCCGCGGTCGAGAGCAGGCTGGCGCATGGTGGGAATTGGCTCTGCGGATCGGATACTCAGCAGGCTAAAGTATGGCGCGGCCAAAAAGAGGCTGCCCTGCCAGGCAAGCAGGAAACCTAACCAAAGACTCTTTAAGTGCGGGTGGGCAATGACGGCGGCCAGCCCAAACCCCATGAACGTGAGACCGATCAAGCCCTCCCACTGAGTGACTCGCAAAGCACCCAGCACTTTCGAATCGTCCCTTGATTTTGGAGTGCGTAGAAAAACTCCTTTTTTCTGGATCAGCCCTTGGAAGCACGCCAATGTCACAGCCCAACCCAGGCTGAAGAAGTTATACATGGAGCGCAAGGCAGTCCGCGCCCGTAAATGCAGGGCCTGGCGCAAGACCCACAGGAAGCGCCATAGATGTAGAAATAGGAAAACAGCTGGCATGATGAGCAAAGGCCCCGTCAAGGGACGAATGGAAAACCGCTCATATAAAATGCTGGAAATGGCGCCCAGTGTCAGGAAGAGACCAAATACCAGGTTGAGCACATCGGTGAACCATTGCAAACCGCCCACTAAATAAAAATAACGCTGGACACCCGTAAGTCGATTTTGAGGGTCAAGCCAATGAGCCCAGGGCATGAGGGCGCTCCAATGTTTCTTGAGGATCTGGATGCCGCCAAAGCACCAGCGAAAACGCTGCTTTTTGAGACCTTCAAACGTGTAGGGCATCAAGCCCCGGCCAAAACTCCGCTTGATATAAAGTGAGTCATACCCAAGCTTGAGGATGCGCAGGCTGGCTTCTGCATCTTCCGTGATGCACCATTCATCCCAGCCTCCAATGGCCTGCAAAGCAGACTTGCGGATCAATCCCATCGTGCCGCAAAAGATAATGGCATTACGCTCATTGCGGACCGGCATGGAGACTTCGAAAAAATACTTGTAGCCGTGATACGCGGATTCTGCAAATGGACCCGTGTCGTAATCACGATAATCCTGAGGTGCCTGCACAAACCCGATCCTCGGGTCGGCGAAAGCCGGGACCAACTCACGCAGGAAATTCGGTTCCACAATGTAATCGGCGTCGATGCTGCCGATGATTTCGGCTTCGGGCGCGGTATGTGCCAGAGCAAAGTTCAACGCGCCGGATTTGTAACCGGGCCAGCGATCCAGGTGCACGAAGCGGAATCTGGGTCCAAGCGCCAAAGACAAATTGCGGATCCTCTCCCAATTCTCTGCGCTGGGGGTGTTGTTATCCACGACCAGAACCTCATAATTGGGATAATCCAACCGTGCGAGGGAATTCAACGTTTCCCGGACTACCTCGGGAGGCTCGTTATAGGCCGGCACATGCAGAGATACCATGGGAACATAATTTGAAACGGGTGGGATATGGTTTACGCGGCGGTGCCATCGGATGCGGCAAAACAGGTCCAGGCTTTCATAGGCATGGGTCAGGGCCATCAGCAAAGCGATCGCCTCGATCAAGAAGAAGTCCAGGGCAATGATGAAGGAGAGAGGATTGAGAGGCGAAAAGGCACTGACCATAAATGAGTAAGCAATGAACAGGAATGTCGATAGTAACGTCATTTCCCACGTGACTTGTCCGAAGGCATTCCAATCGGGCAGGAGGATCATAAAGGCGATCCCCAAGACCAAAGCCGCCCCACTCAAAAGCAGGATCTCGCGCGGTATTCCGAACGTCAGGAACGCCCATACGTCTCCAAGAAACACGACAACCAAAAGCCACCCTAACGATAGGATGGGATGACCCTTGCGAAGGCGGTGACCTCCTGCCAGAGTCATTAGAAGGCTGAGGGCGAACCATCCAGCCGATAGATACATGAATCGTGTCAACATAAGAAAGCTAACTAATTCCTAAGGGGATCCTGGTCTAACCCAGCCAATGCAGTATAAAGAGCAGGCTGAAAAGAACACCCACGATAAACAGACCAAACGCCGCGATCAGTACCACTGTAGAACTGACCTGCTCCGAATGGGATTGCCCGGACTGGTGGGCCCGGACGGCGGCCAGGGCCGCCAGAGGCGCAAAAATAACCGCCCCGATGCCTGCCAGCAAGAGTCCTACAATTGCCACGTTCAGCCAGCGATACGCAGAAGCCAACGGACCGGATGGAGGCTTTTCAGCTGGATAGGATTCGACGGGAGCGCGTTTCTTCGGAATGCTGAGCACATGATCCGTACTCGCTACACGATATAGGTTGTCTGTTTCTTCCAAATAGGCAAGGTAGGGATTCTTGTCCAGCAGCTCTTTGAGTGCAAAAAAAGCAACGTTATAGCGGTCCTGATACCCGGGCGCCAGCTCATTCAGACGATTCACACACAAGAGCCGCTCATCCAGCGTGGGAGCCAGGGTGGCGCGCAATAACCAGGCCTCTATATTTTCGGGTGCGATCTGAGTTGCCTGCAGACTGAGATGATAGGCTTCCTGGCTATTTCCCCCCCGTATGGCTTTTTCACTCTCGGCTAGTAAATCGGTGACTCTGGGACTCGGCTTGTTATCAACAAAAACATTTTCACGTTTTTTCTGTACGTACACGCTTGAATATCCTTTAAAGGTACTATTAAATTAATAAGATCAGGCGTAGTGAGGAAGAATGAATCTATATGATTAAAAACGCCCCCACTTTGTCAATTGTTATAACAAATGACCATAAATAGCAGATTAAAAAAAGTGAAATCCAACAAAAACGGTCTCGTTGACACGCTCTTTTTGTGAGCGTGCCGAGACCGTTTTTATTTAGTTCTACCTGTGTAGTTTCTTTTAAGTTCGACTTAATTATTTTGGCTTGACGAGGCTTCCTGCTTCATTCTGCATATTATTTTTGTTTTTTGCCTCATATTCCGTCCAAAGCCTGCCAATCTCTTCACGGGCCTTTTCACGAGAATATCCATATTTTACTTGAAGCATAGTAACGAACTTATCGAATTTCACATCTGCCTTATCTACCTTGCTTAGATCATACTCAGCCATCAGGCTCCACCACCCCGTGGCTTGCGCCCGAAACACTTTCCAATTTTCCTCAAATGTCGTTTTGTTCATTATCATGTGATCCTCCTCACGGTAACAGGTTTTCAGGGATCTGAATTGATTTGGGAGTTTTCGTGATTTCGTTGCCAAGCGACGATTCATTCCCCCACACATCAGCAAAACAAAATTGTTAAACTCTTTCGCCATATGGCGATGTGAATTCATTGTACTACGTCCTGTAAAGAATACTAAGGCTTCTCCCTGTCAAATCGCTGCAGATTCGTGAATATATAGATTTTTTGCTATCTAATTTGACTCTCATTTAGTTTAAGGGAAATCCCTGCCAGCATAAATCAGTAAGAACGTATCCATCAGCACCATCGAACATATGCATTTTATAAGGAGATAGACATGAGTGTTGTGAATGAGAGAAATATAGGGATCATCGATGAGTTTCGAGCCAATGAAGGCAAGGTCGGCGGTTGGTTTGAAGGCAAGACATTGCTGCTTTTACATACAACAGGAGCCAAGAGCCAGCAGGAACGCATCAACCCGGTCGCTTATGTTAAAGATGGAAATCGGTATGTGGTGATCGCATCCAAGGGGGGAGCGCCGACCCATCCCGACTGGTATTTCAACATCCTTGCCAACCTGCTGGTGACTGTTGAAGTAGGGACAGAAAGGTTTCAAGCGCGTGCCATAGTCGTCGAAGAACCAGAACGAACCCGACTTTATAACAAGATGGTTGAAATGATGCCTGGCTTCGACGAATATCGTCGCAAGACCACGCGCGTTATCCCTGTGATTGTCCTAACGCCGGTGAAATAGGATAGAGCTTTGGTTCACTAAATTCAAAAACGGTCTCGGATGAAATGCCCCGAGACCGTTTTACATCCAAAGTGTTTATGGATGTATCAACGGACGTTTTTGCTCGTTTTGCCATACAAACCTCCAGATGAGTTCTTGGTGATGAGGGTATTGTAAGCTATTTTAAGTAAGGAGGAATAGATTCAAAAAAGCAAAACGGTCTCGTCCGCAGGACTGCTGCGCTGGTTGACACGGACTCATTGAGACTAGTCCGAGATCGTTTTTCTCTACTATGCGCGGCGAAATTTACGGAATGTAATAGGTGACGATTAGCTGTGGCCGATTGGAACTTGCCGCATTCCCCGAATAGAACTTTACGATATCCGCCTCGAGATCATCGTTGTCATCCTGTCTGAAAGACAGGCGGAATTGGGTTGCACCAATCTTGTTAACAAGAGCCAGATTGGCATCCTGAAGTTCGATCCCATACCAACTGGGTGCCAGTTCTTTGAACGTTTCCAAAACGGAACCAGGGCTGGCGGCGCCAGAAAAATCATCCACCTGCAGGATAGCTTTGTCACTATAAGGACCATTGCGGATCTCTGCTAGTAAATCCCCATGCGTAAGAAATGGATCGCTTCCCACGATTCTCTGTTGCATGACTTTTAACTGCACAAGTAGAATCACCGCATTATTGGGTAGAGAACTGGTATCGAACGAGAGGATGCCTCGATATTGCTGATCGTTCTGGTCGTCACCGACATAGAATGTCGTTGCGCCTTTATCCAGGCTGCCGCCTACGTTGGTGTTCTCGCCTGATTCCAGAATCCAACCATCGAATGCTGGCTGGGATGTGAAGATGGTAGCCTTCACCTTTGTGATGGATTTATTGAT
>DATFQC010000174.1:0-7637 GCA_035264425.1 Anaerolineales bacterium | reverse complement strand
TGTTCCACGCTGTGGCTTAGCCAGACGTCCACGTTATCACCGTGTTCACAAACGCGCACATCCTGCACTTCGTCCATCGACTCGATGACACCCTCGTTGAAGAGGAAGCCCAGCGCCATGGCTTCCAGATTGACCGGTGTGCACATGGATGTCAGCCAGACCACGCCATTGATTGTCAGTGAAACCGGACTTTCAACGATAGTTTCCGCTTCGAAGGGTTTCCATCTTTTGAATTCATATCTTTCATAATGAATCGATTTTTGAGGGGTTATCATTCTTACTCCAACCAGTAAATCTATTCTCTGTCATTCCGAGCCTGCTCACGCTGAGCCGTAGGCGAAAATGAGACGGGACGAAGCAATGACGATTTATTATGTGTTATATCTTATCCCAATTTTCAGGCAATTTGGGCGGTGACCAAGCGGGGTCAGATCTCCAGTCTAGCCAAGAACCATCAAAAGGATATTGCCGTTTTTCGAGTGTGTTGAAGACATCGGACTTCGCCTCTTCAATCCCCTGGATCCATTCGGGGAAGATGATTTCGTTTTCAATTGCTTTTTGATAATCATCTACATCTTTCCAAACATAGCTGAAATCTGGATTGATGATGAGGTCGAGATCCAAATCCAGAGTGTCAATCCCGCTCTGCACTCGTTGAAACGGCAATTGAAAATTTATGTAATAGCACAGGAATTCGTTGGTTTCATGATTCCAAAAATAGATGATCGAATAATACTTTTCCGGCTCTAGGAGCAGTAATAACCGGTTTGTATGCCAGGAATATTTTTCCAGTTGCCAATCTTTTTCCTTGAAGTTCCAACGATGCTGGAAACTGTTTTTTCCTAGCAAATATCCTTCGGGGGCAACACATTCCGTCCCGGGCAGGAGAGTGAGCACCAGTTCTTCAGAAGTATCTTGCACAACGATCACCGTCTGTGAATGCCAGATACGTTCACGATAAATACCTCGCCATGAAATTACATCACCGGGTTTCCAGGTCATCTTTTCCCTTTTCTGAGTTGCGATGGACTTTATAGAAGACATGCGGGTCCGCCAGGAATGCACCAAGGCAGGATTCCGTGCAAAGATAGATCGTCCGGCCGCGAAAGGGGACGCGAGGAAAATAAGCTGGATCCGTGTCGCGAAACTTTCGTCCACACAGGGTAACGAATCGAGTGTATTTGTTTTGATTCAAAAAATATTCAGGCATTTGAAAATTTATTTTGACTGTTGAACTTCGGCGATAAATACCTCGAAGGGACTGATGATCAATCCACGCGGCGGTTTGACTGTCTTTAAGCGTTCGGCGCTGGAAAATAGAATTTGCAAATCGCGGTCTTTCATTTCTTTGTTGCGTGACAAATCCAGGTCCAATTTTTCAGTCGAAAAGTTTAAAATGACGAGGACCGTCTGCGTTTCGGATTTGCGTAGGAAGGCGAAATAATCTTTTGCTGTGTTGTTCACGGGAATATACTCTCCTTCCATCAAAGCGGGGGAACTTTTGCGTACATGTAGAAGGAGTTTATAGTAATTTAGTAGAGAGTTTGGATTATGCTGCTGATCCCGAACGTTGATCCCATTTCGATAATTTGGATTGACAGGAAGCCATGTTTCTACATTTGAAGGAGAGAATCCGGCATTAGGCTTGTTCGACCACTGCATCGGCGTGCGATTCTTGTCGCGAGTCATGGCGGCGGTGCGTTGCATGGCTTCCTCAGGATGCACGCCCATGTCGGTGACAATGGCGTGATAATACCAGGATCCCATGGTGTCTTTCACCTGCGAAATATCGGTGAGCATGTAATCCGTCATGCCAATCTCCTCCCCGTTATACAGAAAGGGCGTTCCTTTCAGTGTCAGTACCAGCGCGGCATGGAGGCGCGCTAACGCCGCATCATGGAGCTTGTCCCCGTAACGAGTGTGGATGCGCGAGCAGTCATGGTTGCCGAGCGTATTGCAGGGCCAGCCTTTTCGCGGAAGTGCATTTAACTGAGTCAGACGTTCCTTTTGGTTGCGCCGGATGTGGCTGGGTGTGATTCGTTCAGTCCGCATTAGCGGAAAGTTGAACACCAGTTGCAGTTCATCATTTCCATTGCCCATGTAGGTAATGTTGTCATCTTCACCAACCAACATGCGGTCACCCTCATATTCATCAAGGATGGCGCGCAGTTCTTTCATCAATTCATGCAAACCAGGTTGTCCCCACTGATTCTTGAACATGTCGTGCCAGTACTTTTCAATTTGCTTTTTCTCCGCGGGGGTCTGCGCCAACTCAGAGGCCCGCCGCAATCCCGCCAGATCAAAAGGAACGTTGTGCGGGGTAAACTGAGTATCTTCATAAATCGTGCCAATCGCGTCAAGACGATAACCATCCACGCCGAGATCGAGCCAGAAGCGCGCAGCCTCCCACATGGCTTTTTTGACCTCGGGATTGTGCCAGTTGAGATCAGGCTGCTGCTTCATGAAATAGTGATAATAGTACTGATCGCGTTCAGGAACATATGTCCATGCTTCGCCATCGAAGCAGGATTGCCAATTATTTGGAGGTGTATCCACCCAAACATACCAATCCGTTTTGGGATTTTCGCGGCTGGACTTTGATTCAAGGAACCAGGGATGCTCATCGGATGTGTGATTCAGTACCAGGTCCAGAATGACCCTCATCTGGCGTGCGTGCGCTTCGCGCAGAAACGTTTTGAAATCATCCAGTGTTCCATATTCCGGGGCGACGTTGGTATAGTCGGAAATATCGTAGCCACAGTCCCAGTTGGGGGAGGGGAAGTGCGGCGAGAGCCAGATAGCATTTACACCCAAATCAGAAAGATAATCAAGTTTATCAATGATGCCTTTGAAATCACCGATGCCATCCCCATTGCCATCCGCGAACGACCGGGGATAGATTTGATAAAAAACTGCCGTTTGCCACCATTTCAAATCGGTCATTATTTACCTCTATGAGTTTTGAAGTTTCCCAATAACTTTCACACAGGGTCTCGAAAAAACATCTTCCTGATGAGGAGCATCCGGAAGTTCACTGGTCAGATCCTGCCCCGCAAAATGCAATTGCTCATGTAAGTCAGTCCGCCACTTGGGGCAATCGGTCACATCATAAACGATGCCGTGATAGGCGATAAATTTTCGAGTGCCGCGCTCACCGGTGTTGCGTTTCAGTTCTACTTGTGTGACGATGTTATTCGGGAGGTTCATGCGGCGAATTATAAAGGGTATCACCCGGCAATAAAGAAAATCTCCTGCATGAGCGCAGGAGATTTCATTATTTATACTTTTCAGTTATTTTTTTGATAACGGTCATATTGCGCGTGGTACCCGGCGTTTTGAGAATTTTCTCGATGAAATTATTGAAAAAAAGATTTTTCACGATCCTATCGCAGGTTATGTACTTCACGCCCTTTGACTGCGAAATCATCCGCGTCGCTTTTGAAGGTTAACAGGACCTCTTGATGTTTCTATCAGGCTTTTCCTTTAGAAATCCGATATGAAGGGTTTCGTCCCCTTTTGCTGTGAATGGACTTTTCGTTACTATGGATTGGACTTCCCGAATCGACCTCACGAAGAGCTCAGTCTTGTAACCCCAAGCTGATTCTACCTGACGCGCAATCCCCTCCAGGAAGGGAGTGTCGTCTTCATCCGATTCAAAGATAACATTTCCAGATTGGATGTACGTCTGTACATTTCCCAGGCCAGAAGACTTAAACATTTGCTTCCGATCAGTCATCTTGATAATTGTGTGTCCGCCGACATTGATGGCGCGGAGAAACGCAATGTATTTGGTCATCCGTTTTCTAAAGCAGATTCTTAACCCCATTGAGCAGCATAGTTAGCGAATGATAAACATCAGATCGAACCCGCCAATTACAAATATCTCCCGAATATGGTCATTGCAGTTCCAGATGCTGATGGATTTCCCTCTGGCAGTAGCACTTTCCTGAAGTTTCAACAATGCGCGTATCACGGAAGAGTCAATAAAGGTCACGTGGGTCATGTCCACGCGTATCTCTTTTGCAGGATCAGTGCTTAAAGCCTGAGCAATTGCATTGCCTAAATTTTCCTGGGTTGAAAAATCAACATCTCCCGCTAAAATGATGCGGGCAATCTCTCCTGTAACCTCTACAACTGCAGGCACGATGGTCTCCTTGCTGCCTCATTCACCTCTACTGGGCGTCGTATATTTTAGAAGGCTGGAATAATACATTATAAAGACAAAGCGCCGGTTTGGTAGATGGAGATTAATCCCCCATCCCTCTCATGCGCTGGCTTGTAAGAACTGTTTATGACACTACGCTGTGTTTGTCAAAACCACTGGCAGGCCAAGAAATTTACCATATTGTTGCGTGGCCGCGATGACTGTTTGATTTTGGTCAGCTGTAAGCATAGAGAACGGAGCCAGCTCGATCACAACTTCATTTTTCTTGATGGTACGCTTCCATGTGCCTGTTACTCGGCCATCTATGAGGGTGGATTGAGCCAGGATACTTTCTCGAGGTCCGAGTTTATCTGTGTATGATACGTCAAATATGGCACTTCGATCTGTATAGCCAACAGTGTACTCGTCATAATTTGGCAGCAAGAACGCGGTGGGCGAGGGTTGTCTCTCAGGTTGAGAGGGAGCAAACCAATAGGTTTGAAGTTCTATCACCTCCCGCTCAACCTGTGATTTAACGAAGTCAATCCCTGTGCGCGCATCAGCCATGGTGAGTCCAGACCACCAGACAAAATCCTTCAAAGTAGCCGGGCCGTGGCTCCTGAAATATCGTTTTGTAAGCTCGGCTAGTGCCGCATCGCGTTCCAGCGTTTTGGCCTGGGGCGCACGCTCCTCCAATAACGCATACGTAAATTGCTTGCCTCGTCTGGCGCCGCTGCAAATAATCCCATCCAATTCCGCGTGCATGACGATGTGACCCAATCGCAATCCATCGGTTTTGATACCATTCCCTTGTAGTACGGATGCAATCTCAGCGCGCGTCAACTGTTTTCCTCCCTTCAAGGCTTTTGCGAGGATCCTGTTGGTCTGCTTGATGAACGTTTTCTCTACCCCGAGCTGTCGATCCATATAGGCAAGGAGGGCAAGAACACGCGGTGCAGTGAGCGCCAGCAACCAGCGGATATCTTGCGGGGTGACAAAATGCCAGGTGGGGCGCATTACATGGGTGCGGAGGATTTCACCGTTTGTAAACGCCTGCTCGATCGCCGCATCTGTAAGTCCGTTGGTACGCAAAGAAAGCGCCCACTTGGCGCCCGCATAATCCTGTGACTGAACAGCTCCCAGCCAGGCAACGACCTGGCTGGGTTGGGTAAATTTTGTTTGGGAAAGTAATTGATTGTGGAGTCTTTGCTGCAGGATATCTAAAGCCATGACGAGGCAGTATACCGTAGATTGCTGCTTCTCTTAAGATAAAACCAATGTTTCACATTAATTCACAGATCTGATCGACGATCTCCTGTAAGGAAATAATGCAGCACTGTGTATTTTGTTTCAAGTTTTAGATGGCTGCTCCAAACAGCTTCAGTTCAATATCATCCTCGGAAAGCCTGACCATTTTCTCAAATTGGAGGCCGATTTTTTCAAGGACGCGGATCGAGCCCTCATTCTCTGGATCCGTGATCCCGACGATGCGACTTAATCCGACTGCATTTTTGGCATACTCCTTGACAGCCAATGCTGATTCGACCGCGTATCCCTTGGACCAGAATCTCGGAAGGAATGCGTAGCCAATATCGACATCCTCCAGTGTATCTCGTTTGATCAGGCCACACATCCCGATGGACTCGTCTGTCTCCTGTAATTTGACCAAATACAGTCCAAATCCGTTTTTGGCATAACTGGCAACCGGTCCATTTAAAATGTATGAATTGGCACCCTCCATGGTTCTCACACCTCGGTCCCCTATATTGCGAATAAACGAGGGCTCATTCAGGAGTTCAAGAATGAATTCTGCGTCATCAGTAGATAACTGTTTCAAAATTAACCGCTCGGTTTCAAGAACTGTCACCAAAGAAGCTCCCTTATTTTTTGCTGCGATCGACCACGGCCTTGACCAGTTTTACGGCGATACTCCCGCCGGGCACCAACATACCCACCGCGTCAGCTGTCACATCGAAGAACTGATCGCGTGTCATGATCCCCTTGATCTGATCGCTCCATTTTTTACCGCCACTGCGAATGTCACCGAGCAAAGCATCGAACTCGACGATGACTCGCTTCCCTTTGCTCGCCCATTCGTATTCGAAGGCGTAGACCGGCCGGAAGTTGATCTCAATTGCCTCAACATCCACACGTTCCTCATGAATGATCTGAGCCTTTGTTACGGGCTGAATCACCTCGGCAAGCACTTGTCGCACGATGGCTGTGGCTCGCATTTCCGGTGGCACCACCAGCAAACCTTCAGGTGCAAAGTGTTCCAAGTCCGTGATCTCTGTTTTAGTGAAGGGTTGAAAGCGACTTAAGTCCGCCTTTTGCCCGGAGAGCCCTTCAAAAAAGCGAGTGACGCGATGTTCCTCCACACAATGCTCTATACCATTCAAAGTGAATGATCGATTGCCTTTAGGGTTGATCATCAGCGTTTGCCCCAGCACGGTCACCTCCCGTATCTCTTCGCCTTTGATTGGGATCGTATAGACCTGCTGGCGGTCATATTTTGTCCGGCTCGCTACTGTCACCACCCAATAGGGCTCCAGGCGACTCTCTACCGAGACGACCTGAATGTCATTGGAATTCGGACGAGAGATCAACGTCCCAAACATTCCGGCGATCAGAGCGGTTTTTTTCTTCTCGATCCGATCCCGCGCTATTTCCAATGAAATCTGTGGGACAAAATAATAAGCGTGTTCCTGTGCGAGACTAATTTCCATGATTGCTCCTCTTGATTCTTCAACAATTAATGTCTGCTGGGGTTCTGAGACTATTATAGGACGTCTGCCAGTGAAAACAGTTACAGTTTGGACTTAAAGGATTTATTCCTGAAAGTTCTATCTGACTTTGATTGATCAACATTATGGAGTATTCAGGACTGTACTTGAGGCAACGCCCTGGATGATCTTGGCATTTTCTTTGGATAGGCTCGCATGGTACCTCAAACCCTCCGGGCTTTCATGAAAGATGACCGCGTAGAAAACGCATACAGCCAGATAGGTTCCCTGCTCGGTCGGATGACTTCCATCTTCCTGCCATAAGGTCAATTCGGGATGTTCTTTCACGACCGTCAGCCAAGCCAGTCCAACCGGGGCGATAGGTACATCCAGCTCCTGAGAAATACTCAAGTATCCTTGATTGATCTGAGATTGCATGCTCTCATAGTTGTTCATGCCATTCTCTGGCATACCATCTCGATGTGCCCATGTGACAAAGAAGATTGGCGTAGCACCAATTTTCTTTGTTTTCTGAACGAGCTCTCGTGCCGCAGGATACATTTCTTGACTTCTTGCTGGCTCGACCGATGGAATTTGGCTTTGCTCCTGCAAAATCACAAAATTCCATTTTGTAGAATTTAAAAGGTTGAGAGTCTCTGGCGATCCGGCATGATCCGCTAACCGCCAACCACTTTGTGCGGACATTCCAACCTCCACGTTATGCCCACCCGATTTGGCTATTTTTTCAAATGTGTTGGGGAGATCATTGA
>DATFQC010000173.1:0-3787 GCA_035264425.1 Anaerolineales bacterium | reverse complement strand
CCAAATTGATCCCACAGGGCGGATTCTAGCCCAGGCGCCTGCGCCGGGAGTGACACCATGTCGGCAGATGCAGCAACCGCTGCGATTGGGGCTGCTACGCTGGCAAGATTGGGATCGTTGCGGACACTTTGGCGGGCTGGAACCTGGCCTGCTGCGGCCCATCCTGACGAATTGTCGGAGAGCCATTTGATCCACACGGAAGCCGCGGCCTGGGTGGTGGGATCGTCTGTCGTCAGAGCAAGATGGTGGGAACCACCCCACGTGGCAGGTTGATCGCCGATGGTGGGCAGCGGCGCAAAGCCGACAAAGTCCAGCTTTTGAAGATCAGAAATCCACCAGGGACCATGGAAAACCATTCCCACATTCCCCTCCTTGAATACGTTAACTTCTGGGTCGCCTGTACCGCTGATATCGGGGGTATATTTGTCCCGCAGCTCCTTGATCTTTTCCAAGGCTTTAACACCAGCATCCGAGTTGTAGGTGGCGGTTTTACCTTCAGGATCGGTCAGGGAACCACCATACTGTCGAATCAGCGCCTGAAACAGCGTGGCACCCTGGAAGGCGGTACCGATGGAAACCGGAGTTGCATCAATGGCCTCGAGCTTGGTCAGGGCGTCTTCGAATTGCTCGCGTGTCCAGGGTTCCTTACCGGGCGCTTCGATGCCAGCCTTCTCGAACAAATCCTTGTTGTAGAACATGATCAGCGGGTGAACATCCAGCGGGATGGAATAACGTTCGCCATTAATTTCGCCAATGCTCCACAGTTCCTCCGGGAAATCGCTACCAAAATCATCACCAAAGACAGCCATAGCTTCCGGTCCGTACGGTTTGAGCACATTGCGGGCGGCTAACTGCGCTACGAAGACCGCGTGGACAGCGGTCATCGCCGGCAGTTGTCCGGCGGCAGCTCCGGCTTCCAGCTTTTGCCTGTATTCCGGCTGTGCAATGTGGGTGACGGTGATCCCGCAGGGATTCTCGCTGCTAAACTTTTCCGCCAATCCGGTCATTTCGTCGCCGTCCGGGCCGGTGAAGGGACTCCACATCTCGATCGCCGTGCCTTCTACACTGGCGGGACATTCTATAGTCCCACTACCAGCAGGAGCCTCAGTGGCACCAGGAGCCTCGGTCGCGGCAGGGGATCCGGTTGCCGCGGGCTCTTCCGTCGCGACAGGAGCTTCAGTTGCCGCCTGGGTAGCCGCAGGTGGCTGGGTTGCGGTTGCGGCTCCTCCTCCACAGGCGGTCAGCAGTATGCTGAACACGACCATCAGTGGAAGAAGATAACGAGTGATATTTTTCATCTTTTCTCCTCTTGAAATAGTTTGAATTGATCGAACTTGAGTTGGTTCTTATGCCAGGCATAAGGCGACGATGAAAACAACATTGCAGCAATGAAAAAGCTCTATAAAAAACTTTATTTGAAGACGAAACCACCTCCTCTCAACGGCGCTGCGTATTGGTGTTTTTCAGAACTCGAAATGGGCAGCGCCTTCTTTTTGAATTATCGGTGACCGCGTTTGAAGTGCTGTCTCAGGACAATGTCCTGAGGATAATTGCCGAATTTACTGCCAAACAAATTCATCCCACCCACGTTCGCGGCTCCCTCTTTGATTCCAATTCGCACGGAGATTGGCTCGCCGGGTTTAAGTGTTAGATAGTTAAGTGTCACTTTAGACATTTGCATGCCATCGACATAACTTCCATTGTTGGTAACTTTCCACATTTTAAGTAATCCGTGTTGTGAATTTTGAGTGTCCCACCAGTCGGGCGTCAGAGCACCGCGTTCTCCTCCAAAGTCGGCCGGACTCGTCCAGGTGCCAATTTCCACGTTCCCGATCCATACCGTGATATCCGAAGGCCAATCGTCATGATGCAACGGCGCCTCAGAGCAGACTTCAAAGCTGAGCTCGATATCATCCAACAGCACGTTTGGCGGTAAACGATTGGGAAAGCGATATTCAATGTAACCACGGCGGAACCACAGCAGCTGGGCGTGAATGCGCTCAGGTTCATAGAATGCCCCTGGGTCATCCAGCTGACCGATAATGCCCAGTTCTCCCAGCAGTCCGCAGGTGGGTGTCACATCAACGTTCAAGTATGCGCCAATCGGCATGGAAACCTCTACCGTTGTCTCCTCTCGCTCAGTGTCGGCCGGCAGTTGGATAACAATACGGTCGTAGAGGCGGGCACATACTTTTTGTAGTCCGCGCGTGGCCGGCTGCAAATCTGTCTCAATCAGCCCGGCCTTCTCAAGAACATTGATATGGAGTGTCGCAGTAGAGGCAGGCAGGTTAAGCGCTTCCGCGATTTCGAGCACAGTGCATGTGTGAGCGCTCAAAAATCGCAAAATCTCGAGACGCGTTTCTGAACCCAATGCTTTCGTCACCGCCTCCAATTTTTGGAGGTTATGATCGTCGGCAAGGAGTTCCAGGATGCGAGCGTAGGGGATTGGGAAGCTGGAGGTCAACGGGTGTGGGCCAGTTGAAAACATAAAATTATGTTTCGCTTTATAAAATTATATTTCATTTGGAGGAGAAGTCAAGTGGGAGTTTCTTAAAAGTTTATTCGCTTTGTTTCATGAAACAAGAAGGGTTTATGTACTCCCCTAAAAAGGTGAAATTTCTGGGGAAAGAGTAAAATGTCTACGCAATCTTTCTATGGATGAGGAATTTGTCAATGAGCGAAAAAACAATCACCTATACAAATCCGGTGTGGGACGGCTATATGGCCGATCCATTTGTAATGAAGCACAACAGCGAATACTGGGCCTACGGCACAAGCGATCGGCAAAACAACGGGCGCTGGTTCCCAGTTCTCCATTCAACGGATCTGGCACGCTGGGAATATATTGGCGGCGCACTGGAACCACTCAAGCATCCGGAGAGCACAGCCTACTGGGCACCCGAGGTCGTCTACCAGGAGGATATCTTTTATATGTATTATTCGGCAGCCAGCGGCCCGGGGGATGAGAGCCACCGCCTGCGTGTGGCGACCGCCGATCACCCGGCTGGACCCTTCCGCGACATGGGGAGAATCCTTTTGCCTGAGGAAGGTTTCTCGATTGATGCACATCCCTTCCAGGATCCTAAAGATGGGCAGTGGTATTTGTTCTTTGCAAAAGATTTCTTCGATGAACGCGTTGGCACCGGACTGGCTGTCGTACCTCTGGCTAGTGACATGCTGACGCCTTTGGAAAAGCCGCGCACGGTCATCCGCGCCTCATCAGACTGGCACATCTACCAGCGCAATCGTACAGTCTACGAACGCACCTGGGAGGCCTGGCATACCGTGGAAGGCCCATTCGTGGTTCTCCATAACAACCTCTACTACTGTCTTTACTCAGGTGGCTCATGGCAGACCACAGATTATGGTGTGGGGTTTGGTGTGGCGGAGCATCCCCTTGGCCCCTATCGTGACGAGTGGAGTTCTGAGGGCCCGGCGGTGCTGCGCGGCATTCCTGACAGGGTGCTTGGTCCTGGACATGCTTCCGTCACACACTCGATCGATGACCAAACACAGTTCCTGGTCTACCATGCCTGGGACGTAGAAGGCACGGCGCGCCGCATGTGCATTGATCCGCTAGTCTGGACGCCGCATCCAATCTATGATCATCCCCGCTGCGCCGGCCCCACGTTTGAGCCACAGACGCTCGACCTGGAATGACGGGCGATGATCCCCTTTAAAAAGCAAACACCCCGGGATAGGGTGTTCTGTTTGTATATTCTAAATACAATCCTACCATTGGAATATCTCCTGCAACTGGTGGATGTTTGCCGGAGTAGCAGCCGTA
>DATFQC010000172.1:0-5084 GCA_035264425.1 Anaerolineales bacterium | reverse complement strand
TTCGCACAAACATCGTGAGTCGTGTCACATACGGTAACATTAGTGAACACGAGGGTCATTGGAGGAGTGCAGTCTGGTTGGAAGGTCGCAGTAAGGGTTAACGTAAAGTTAGCCTTGCCGTTCTGAACTGGAAAGTCGCCTTCTGCGCTCACAGACTCTTTATTTGCTGCTTTCGGATGCTTACTGCCGGGATTGATGCACGCCGCGTCGGCCGAGAGTACGATGTGCACCTGCGACTCGTCCCCGAGACCGGCTTCCTTACCGGTCGCCGTGAGGGTGTTGCCATCCCTTGTAACATTAACCTCGACGAAGTGGGGGTTGCCTGCAAATACAGGCGTTACCGCTAGAGCAGCTATCATTAATACGGTCGCCAAGGTTAGAATACGTCGTTTGACTTTCATTTTTCCTCAATTCTTCATTTTCTGAGATTGGTTGCGATGAGAATCGCATTGTGAGTTGCAATGGCAAATGAACACTTGTGACACAAACATGTATCAATCTCCGATGGGCCTCGCCTCCTTTCGACATCATGTTTCTACTGAGCCCTAACCGCCCTTTTCGATGGGGAGCATCCTGGGGTTGACATACAGGACCGGCAATGTCTACCGATTCTTGTCATCCAGAGATATGTACCGTTTGGGGAACGTGAAAAGGAATCAAATACGGCCATGCACATCCTTCCGATAGATGGCATAGACAAAGATGTATGTTCAGTGGGTAATGATTGCATGAAGAAGGTTAGTGTGCATTGTGTTGCGATGATGGTTCATCACGATATTCACTTGTTTAGGAATTCGAATTGAGAGATAGGGATTTGGTTGTGATCCCCTGTATCATTACAGGACCATTACAACTTTACAAAAAAAAAGTCACAAACCGGTCACAAATTGTCTGATCAACCTAAGAATAAGATTAGTATTCTTATTTGAGGATACAAAAGACACAATCCCCGTGAGGGAAACGAATCATTCGCAAACGATTCGGGCGGTAGACATAGTCCACCGCCCGATAACATTGAATGCGTTGATCCCTTGGCGACAGATTGCTACCCATCACTCTGGCCGCCTGGTCGGCCTGCCATATTATGAACTGAGCAAACTCAGTTGAAGATCTGCTACCAAATCTACTTCACTACGAATCGATATCCAACACCGGGCACAGTGTGGAGGTAATGGGGATTGGCCGGGTCTGCTTCAATCTTGCGACGGAGACGATATACCAGATTCTTCAGCGTGGCAGGATCCCCTAGGCTATGATGACTCCATACACGTTCACATAATTCTTCCGTCGTCAGTGTACGACCCGGCCGCCCCATCAGGTAATACAACAGACGCAATTCCAGGTTGGTTAAGTGAATCGGATCTCTGCTGTCCAGAACCACAGCTCGGTCTGAGGGAATCAAGTGAAGATCGTCAACTTTGAGTGTCTCCAACACATCCACAGGGACATTCGAGGAGCGGCGCAACCAGGCCTTTATTTTCGCTTCAAAAAGTAGAGGATGGATTGGCTTGAGCACGCATTCATCCACTCCTGCTTCGTAGATCTCCAACAAAAATTGATCAGAATGATTGGAGGTGAACAATAGGATCGGTAAAACAGCCTCCTCCCGTAGCTTTGTGACCAATTCGAGGCTAACGGACTCAGAATCGCTGTCGCAAACAATCAGATCAGGGAGTACTTCCGCCCAACGTTGAGTCGCTTTGTTAGGATGGGATTCTAACGTAATATCCCAGTGCTGCTGTGTAACGTTAAAAGCCCATAATGGGGAAGTTGTTTGTAAATCACTAACGACAAGAATTTTCGGAATCGAAGCCATACTTGCCACCGCCTCTTATGCCCGATCATGGCGAACCTATTTATTTCTCCCATAGCAATGTATGTTTTATGATTAGAGAGTTTCACTACAGAGGACCACTCATCGCCTAAAATTATTATAGCATTTTCCAATGGCAAATTTCAACTCCTCATTTTTAAAGTTTTGTTAACATCTAGGATTGGGGAGTCAATTGTTGAAATCGAGAAACAAATTGTCCGGAGGTTGTTGAGATCGAGAAACAAAAAGTTTTGTCAAACTATTTTGGAGAGGGGAATTAACTTCGAAACAGAAGAAGCTTGCTTTCCTTTCCATCTTTTCCAATCCAAAGCTCTTGTGCAGATTCTTTTTAAAGTCAGCGGTTTGACTTTCTTTCCTCCCTATGATATTATGCCGACACAATCCAATAGCCCACAAGGCGCTCTTATCCAGAGAGGCGGAGGGACCGGCCCGATGATGCCTCGACAACCGGCTAGCGTTTCGCGAAAAGCCAAAAGCAAATTGCTAACACGGTGCCAATTCCGGCAGACGGATGTTCTGGGAGATGAGAGGGCTGTATGCATCTCGCGTAAGTTGCCCTTTCTGTTCGTCTGAAGGGGCAATTCATTTTTTAAAGGAGTTTCAACAAACCAATGAGCAATACTTTCATGACGGCCTCGCAGCTGATGTTCACGTCTGAATCAGTAAGCGAGGGACATCCCGATAAGCTCTGCGATCAGATCTCAGACGCGGTGCTGGATGCGTGTCTTGAGCAGGATCCCATGTCACGCGTTGCCTGCGAAACCGCAACCAAGACAGGTTTCGTCGCACTGCTGGGCGAGATCACGACCAACGCCTTTGTCAATTTCGATGAGCTGGTACGCAAGGTGGTCCTGGATATCGGTTATGACAGCAGCGACAAGGGGTTCGACGGCCATACTTGTGCTGTGCTGACAGCCATTGCCAGCCAGAGCGCCGACATCGCACTAGGCGTTGACCATGCAATGGAAGACAAAAGCGGCGAAATGACCGATCAGGATATTGAGCATGTGGGTGCCGGCGATCAGGGTATGATGTTTGGCTTTGCCTGCAATGAAACATCCACTCTTATGCCGTTGCCCATTTACCTGGCCCATAAGTTAACTCGTCGACAAAGCGAACTTCGCAAAAACGGAACCATCCCATGGCTTCGTCCCGATGCGAAAAGTCAGGTCACGATCGAGTATTCCCAGGGCAGGCCCAGGCGTGTCGATACCGTGCTGATCTCTACCCAGCACGCGCCGGATGTCTCCCACGCGGAAATTGCGGAATCGGTGACAGAGCATATTATTATGCCAACATTACCGGAGGGTTTGGTGGATAAGGATCTCAAGGTCTTTGTCAATCCAACGGGACGCTTCGTGGTCGGGGGTCCCATGGGCGATGCCGGACTGACCGGCCGCAAGATCATTGTGGATACCTACGGCGGCATGGGCCGGCATGGCGGCGGCGCGTTCAGCGGAAAAGATCCCACAAAAGTGGACCGTTCTGCGGCGTATGCGGCCCGTTATGTGGCGAAGAACATTGTCGCGGCAGGCATCGCTGACCGCGTGGAAGTGCAGGTGGCATACGCCATTGGCATCGCCCATCCGCTTTCGGTCAATGTGGAAACGTTCGGCACGGCCAAAATCTCAGATGAAAATATCGCCGCGCTCATCAACGAATTCTTTGACCTGCGTCCCGGCGCGATCATCCGTGACCTGGGCCTACGTAAGCCTATCTATCAGAAGACCGCTGCCTATGGTCACTTCGGCCGCGACGATATCGAGTTCCCCTGGGAGCGCACCGATAAGGCCGAAGCGTTGAAGAGCGCTGCAGGGCTGTAAAAAATAGACAGGTAAACAAGTAGATAGGTAAAGGCGCCCCTGAAATTTCAGAGGCGCTTTTTGATTCAGAGAGTGCAACACGATTCATAACATCTTCTTAATAACTGATGGTATGCAGGCAAAATACCTTCATCACAGAGACACAGAGTCCACAGAGATTTTTAAAGGATTTTCTCCGTGCTATCTGTCCACTCTGTGGTGAAACTGCGTAAGGTGAGTTAATAAGACAAGCGGGAAAATCGATTGAGGCGAAATGGGGCAAGATTGAAATCAGTTCTCTCCTCATTCACTACCTGTGAAACCAATTTTCCTGTGATGGGTCCCAGCGACATGCCCAGCATGGCATGGCCGGCCGCGATGAATAGATTATCGAATGAATCAGAACGGCTGATGATCGGCAGTCCATCCGGCGTGCAGGGCCGCAAGCCGCGCCAGATTTCAAGCACTCTCGCCTGGTCAAGACCGGGCAGATATTGCTCAGTCGCTTTTCGAATGGCATTCACACGCCGCAGGTTGATCGAAAAATCCATGCCAGCCAGTTCGAGAGTTCCTGCCACGCGCAACGCATTTTTTAAGGGATTGACCACCACATGCGCTTCTCCGAACAACAGCGGAATTTTCGGAGAGATCACTGGCTTCTCAAACGTGATGCTATAGCCCTTGGCCGCCTGAATAGGGATATCCAACTTCAACGCGCGCGCGACTTCAGGCGACCATGACCCCGCCGCGAGAACGATTTGTTGTGGAGTAACATCTCCGCGCGTCGTTTTTATAGTGATAACTCTTCCATCCTTCGTTTCAAACCCGAGGACTTCTGTGCCCGTTAAAATTTCGGCGCCGAGTTCCCTGGCCTTTTCTGCCAGACCGGTCACGAAGCGGAACGGATCGATGTGCCCATCCCGCGGGTAATACACACCCCCCATCAAGCCGGGACGCAAGGCAGGTTCAAGATTACAAACCTCCGCGGCGCTCATGACCTGGATGGGAATATCAAATTTTTCCAGGAGCCGGGCCTCTTCCACCCCTCCTTGTAGACCCCTTTCCGTTGAGAAAACCTGCAGCGAGCCATTTCCTTCAAATCCAAAACTTGCGATTTGCGAAAGTTCATCATATAAGTCGCGGCTTGCTCGCAGCAGATCGCGCATCGCTTGCAGCGCACGCACCATTGGCTGAGGCCGGCTGGCAAGCGCAAAACGGATCAGCCAGTTGACCAGGTCCAGATCCAGGCGCGGCTTGATATAAAACGGACTCTCCGAATCAAATAACCAGCGTAACCCATTTCCCAAGGCGCCCGGTGAAGCCAACGGAATTGCATGACTCGGGACAATGAGTCCCCCATTGCCGGACGAACACCCCGAGCCGATCGCGCCTTTTTCGATCAATAAAACGTTCATTCCCCTTTGCGCAAGATAATAGGCGGAGCACAC
>DATFQC010000171.1:0-7741 GCA_035264425.1 Anaerolineales bacterium | reverse complement strand
ATCTGCTCAAGATGCTTGAGACCGACGAAGGGGCGCGCCACGTGGGTGAGTATGCCATCGGAACAAATTTCGATATCAACCGCTTCACGGGCAACATCCTCTTCGACGAAAAGATTGGTGGAACGTTCCATATGGCGCTGGGTGCGGGCTATCCGGAAACAGGCTCGCACAACAAATCTGCGATCCATTGGGATATGATCTGCGACCTGCGCACCGATTCAGAGATCCTTGTGGATGGAGAGTTGTTTTATAAGAATGGGCAGTTTGTATTCGAGGGGAAATAGTTAAGTAAACAGGTACATAAGGAAATAAAAAGGCCTTTGATAAACTCGAAGGCCTTTTTATTTCATGAATTTTCTTGTCTACGCGTGGATCTGTTTAAATTTTTACCGCACACTAATAAAACCCAATCGAATTATCGATATTTCGTGCATATTCATCGATGCCACCCCGAACGCTGAAAACGTTTTGCCAGCCCTGTTGTGCGAGCCAGGCTGCGACCTGTCCACTGCGATTGCCGTGATGGCACAAGACATAAATCGTGGCGTCCTGCGAGGTGGCCGCTTCGGATAATGCCTGCAGTCCCTCACGCGCCAATCGGCTCATCGGCGTGACTTCCAGCCGGCGGTCTGTTAATTTGGCATAATCCAACTCAGTAAGTTCGCGTACATCCAGCAGGATAAATTTGTCTTCGGAATTGAGTTTCTGAGAGAGTTCGTTAACTGTAATTTCGGGGATCATATTATTTCAACGCCTTTATATATAACCGTTCCACATATTCCTTCACCATACGGCGCGTGGAGAATCGTGGAATGTTGGTTTTCAGAGAATCTTTCACGCGCGCCATCCAGTCCTGCGAAATTTCCTTGGGATCACGGTGATAATAAAGCGGGATGATCTCATTCTCCAGGGTGCTGTACAAACTCTCAGCGTCATGCGCATCCTGAAGGCTTTGTGATTCCATCTCTTTATCTTCGCCAATAGACCAGCCGTTTCGACCGTTATAGGCTTCGCGCCACCAGCCATCCAATACGGAGAAATTCAATGCACCGTTGAGTGCGGCTTTCATCCCCGAGGTACCACTGGCTTCGTAAGGACGCCGGGGTGTGTTCATCCACACATCAACCCCCTGGACGAGATAACGCGCCAGATTCATCTCATAATCCTCAAGAAAAACGAGGCGACCCCCGGTTTCTGCACGTTTGACCTGGCGATAGACCTGCTGGATCAATTGTTTGCCAGGCTCGTCGGCAGGATGCGCCTTGCCGGCAAAGATGATCTGCACCGGCATATTCGGACGATTGATAATATTCAATAATCGTTCCACATCCGATAAAACCAGACTTGCCCGCTTATAGGTTGCAAAGCGACGCGCGAATCCAATCGTCAGCGCGTAGGGATTGATCAGCACACCGGAAGAAACGACCTGCACCGGATGGAATCCACCAGCCTTCCAACGATCACGCACACGTTCGCGCATGTAAAACGCCAGCTTGCGTTTGAGATGCAAGCGCACTGCCCATAATTCGTCATCGGGGATGTCATCCACACTTGCCCAGAGATCGGGATCGTCAAGATTTTCCAGCCAATCTTGGCCCAGGTAATCCTTAAATAAATTGACCAACCTGCGTGCCATCCAATTGGAAACATGCACACCGTTCGTGACATGAGTAATAGGTACGTTTTCTTCTTCACTATCTTTCCAGAGAAAGTGCCACATCTTGCGCGCTACCTGTCCATGTAATTCAGAGACTGCGTTGCGGCCCTCTGCGTTGCGTAACGCCAGAACGCCCATACTGAACATCTCGCCTTGTGGCATTTGATGACGGGCAACATCGAAGAATTGATCGCGTGTCAATTTAAGCTGCGGCCAGGAGGTCGCCAGATATTTCTCGATCAGCCACAACGGAAATTCATCATTACCCGCCGCGACCGGAGTATGGGTAGTGAAAACATTTTGTCCTCGTGATTTTTCCATAGCCTCTTCAAATGAGTGACCCGCCGCCACGAGTTCACGCGCCCGCTCCAGCGTCAGGAACGCAGCATGACCTTCGTTCATGTGCCACACGGATGGGTTGTAGCCCAGTGCACGCAAGGCGCGCACACCCCCTACACCCAGCAAAAGTTCCTGCATCACGCGGCGATCCAGGTCAGACCAATAAAGGCGCGCCGTCAAATTTTTATCGGCCTCTGTATTCGGGTCCAGATTTGAATCCAGCAGATAAAGCGGAATTCTTCCGACCCGAATCTCCCATAAGCCCAGGGCCACGGTTCGATCCGGGAATTCCACTTCCACGCATAAGCGATTCCCAGAGTCATCCAAAACGGGCAGCGCCGGCAGGTTTTTGAAATCCAGCATATTATTGAGTGCGTCCTGCCAGCCATCTTCAGAGATACGCTGAGAGAAATAACCTTGCGCGTACATAAAACCAACGCCCGTCAATGGCAGGCCGAGGTCACTGGATTCCTTGAGGTGGTCGCCCGCCAACACGCCGAGCCCTCCCGAATAAATGGGGAGCGTTTCATGCAAACCAAATTCCATGGAAAAATAAGCAATTGGGCGCCCGCCCAATTCAGGATGAGTTCGACTCGTCCATGTATCTTTTTGATTCATATACTCATCAAAATCGGCGAACACACGGTCATAGAGAGCGCGATATTCCTTATCTCGTGACGCCTGACTTAAGCGCGAACGATCAATTTCGCGCAAGAGCCGAATCGGATTGTGACCGAGCCGCTCCCAGAGATCGTAATCGAGTCGGCCAAATACGCGCGCGGCTTCAGGTTGCCACGTCCACCATAAGTTATAAGCCAACTCACCCAGGCGGCTCAGGCGTTTGGGTAAATCAAATTCATCAGGCAATTGAGTACGGAATGTGTTCATGGCGGAGAATGATACCAAACTTTTCAAAATCAAGTTTCGAAATTTTGAAATCGAAATCGGATTACAATGGACTTATGCCGACGGTGCAACTTTTCATCACCTGTCTGGTTGATTCGTTCTACCCGCAAACGGGTGAGGCCATCGTCAACATTCTCCGCCGCCTCGGCCTCACCGTAGACTTTCCGCGTGATCAGACGTGCTGCGGTCAGCCTCCCTTCAATGCGGGTCTGCGCGCCGAGGCACGTCCGATTGTGGAACATACGATCCGCGTATTCGAAAAAACAGAGGGAGATATCGTCGTGCCATCCGGCTCATGTGCGCACATGATCAAGCACGGATACCCAGAGTTGTTTCAGAATGATCCGGTTTGGCTGCCCCGTGCCCAGGGTATTGGAAATCGAGTATACGAGTTCACTGAGTATCTGGTGGATAAACTCGATGTTACGGATCTGGGTGCGCGCTGGGATGGAATATTAACCTATCACCCCTCCTGTCACACGCTGCGCGGGATGCACATTGACCGTCAGCCGCGCGCCCTATTGGCAAACGTGAGAGGCGCAACGCTGGTCGATCTGCCGGAAGCCGATTCATGTTGCGGCTTTGGGGGCATCTTTTCGATGGAACATCCTGAACTTTCTGCAGAATGGTTAAAGCGCAAGATTGGCAATCTCGAAATCACTCGATCTCCCACACTGGTTGTGACCGAGGCTGGCTGCCTCATGCATCTGGCAGGAGGATTGCACAGAGAGAAAAAGAAACAACGGGTGATTCATATTGCGGAGATACTTAACAAGCACCAACCTTGACTTTCCCATCCATTAATAAGGAATATCAATCTTCTGAAAGATGCAAACTCAGCTTCCTCGCTAGGCTCAGAATAACAATCCGTAGAGGTCTTATGTTCTCCAAATCAGCCCAATACTATGATGAAATTTATACTTCGATCGACAAGGATTATGCTGTGGAAGCAAGGAAAGCCCAGACGTTCATTCAAAAATACAAGCAGACCCAGGGCAGGAAGCTGCTGGATGTGGCATGTGGAACCGGCCGGCATGCCAGTTTGCTGAGCAAGTATTATCAAGTGGAGGGATTGGATCTAGATGCAAAGATGCTGGCGGTCGCGAAAAAGAAATATCCCAAAATCCATTTTCATCCAGGTGACATGACGGATTTTGATTTGAAGAAAAAATTTGATGCGATTGTGTGTCTGTTCAGTTCGATTGGGTATGTGAAAACAAAGATACGTCTAAGGCAAGCCCTCAAGACGATGAGCCAACATCTCCTGCCGGGTGGCGTTCTCTTGATCGAGCCGTGGTTCACACCAGAACAGTGGAATCCTGGACGAGCATTTATGACCCAGGTGAATAAGCCCGACCTGAAAATTGTGCGTATGAGCCATAGCGGACAAAGAGGGAAAATCTCCAAGCTAGAATTTCAATATCTGATCGGCACATCCAAAGGAATTGAGCATGCTGTTGAAATGCATGAACTGGGTCTCTTCACTCACAAAGAGTATATGGATGCTTTCAAAGCTGCAGGATTGGTCACTACGCATGATGCAGAAGGATTAGATGGCCGCGGACTCTACATCGGCTCGAAACCAATGAAATAAAACATGAATAGAGCAGAATTCAGAAAACGCATCCGCACATCGCTTGCCAACCCAACTTTACAAATTGCCCTGGATGCCAACGCCGAACGCCGTGTAAATGGACGTATCAACGCGCTGTCGTCTCTGCCGAATTGGCAGCAAAAACGACAGCAGGCCCACGCCATCCGCGCGGAGGTGATCGAGCATCTCAACGAATATCTGGAGCAATTTATCGCTAAGGCAACAGAAAATGGGATCGTCGTCCATCGCGTAATGGATGCGGCACAGGCGATCAAAACAATTGTTGAAATTGTAAAGCATTCACCACACAGGAGAAACGAAGAAGCGTTAATTGCCAAATCAAAATCGATGGTCACCGAGGAAATTAACCTCAACCGTGCGCTGGAAGCCGAGGGCCCTTTGACAGGCTCAGGACAGCGCATGCGCGTCGTGGAAACGGACCTCGGCGAATACATTGTGCAGTTGCGCGGGGAAAAACCTGCTCATATCATCACTCCTGCCGTGCACCTGCGCCGGGACGATGTAGGGAAGCTTTTTCATGAAAAGCTTGGTATTCCTTATACCGAAGATATTCCTACGCTCACGAACACCGCACGGAAAGTGTTGAGGGAGGTCTTTCTCACCGCGGATATCGGGATCAGCGGCGTCAATTTTGGGGTTGCAGAGACAGGCACAATATGTATTGTAAGCAATGAAGGCAATGCGCGCATGATCACCACCTTGCCGCCAGTCCATATCGCGCTGATGGGCATGGAACGACTGGTGAGAAATCTCGATGATCTTGGAAACATGCTGTCGCTGCTTGCACGGTCTGCAACAGGACAAAAGCTTAGTGTATATACCCAATTGATTCGTTCGCCATTCCTCGGTCAACAACGCCACCTTATCCTCCTCGATAATGGACGCACACGCTTGCACAACTCGCCTCTCAAAGAATCGCTCTATTGCATCCGTTGTGGCGCATGTCTGAACTCCTGTCCCGTCTTTCGCGAGATTGGCGGGCACGCCTATCACAGTCCCTATTCGGGCCCAATCGGCTCCGTGATCTCCGCCGGATTCTTTGGAAGTGATTTTGTTCCGCTGGCCCAGGCCTCATCACTGTGTGGCGCGTGTAAAGAGGCTTGTCCTGTGGATATCGATCTGCCAAAGTTACTGACCAGGGTGAGAGCAGGCCAATCGCCAGTCAGTAGTCATCCGTCACCCGTCGCCAGTGATAGCGGGCTTTCGACCTTGAGCAAAATTTTTCTGCGGATGTACAGCCGCATCGCGCGCAACCCGCGCCTGTTCGCCACTTCGCAGCGATTCGCATTCCTGGGGACGTGTCTCGTTTCCCCTTTCAGTGATTACGTTCATTTGCCGGCCTTTACAGGGTGGGGCTATGGCAAGGACTTACCAAGATTCGCAGGGAAGACGTTTCGGGAGAGATTCAAGGAGATGCGAGAAGAAAGTAATTCAAAAGGAAAAGTAAACACGTATATCGGGAAACAGGTAAATGTTGTTGAAGACCAAAGCCAACAAATTTTTCGCGATAAGAATGAACTTATTTCTCAGTTTACTGAAGAATTGACAAAGGTAAGCGGAAACGTGATTTACGCAAGACCCGCGGAACTAACCAATACCATAATCGAGTTTTTGCGAGCACACGCAATTAATCAAATTCATCTTGAGCCGAATGTGTTGGATGAGGTTATATTGCAGAAGGCAGGAATTACCGTCAGCCATGCGCCCGATCCCGCACTACGCGTCGGGGTCACAAAGGCCATTTGTGGGATGGCAGATACAGGGTCCGTTTTGATCGTGGAGGGAGAGGGGCATCCACTGCAGGCCTCGCTCCTACCAGAGGTCCATATCGCTGTCTTGTGTACGTCTGATATTCTGCCATCACTTTCAGATGCATTGACGTTGCCCATCCTACTGACCTCCAGATCGGCCGTTGTGATTACCGGCCCCTCCCGAACGGGTGACATTGAAATGTCTCTCACGATCGGTATGCATGGGCCGGGCGAAGTATGTGTGTTTCTCATCGACGGGACTGCGAGTACACTTGTTGACGGTTGAAGATTGGAATGATACAATCTCGCCCGCTTAGCCAGACGCCCCCATCGTCTAGTGGCCCAGGACGGAGCCCTCTCAAGGCTCAAACCGGAGTTCGAGTCTCCGTGGGGGCACAAGAGAGTCACAACAAGTGACTCTTTTTTATTCAAATACGAGCCCTATTGAAAGGCCGATATTCGTGTCTCCGTCAGGCATCAGAGAGTCACAACAAGTGACTCTTTTTTATTAAATACGTGCCTCTGGTTTTGATATACTTGGTGGATAAGATCAACCAATTGAGGTCTTTGGTTCAAACGTTCCTTCCTTATAATAAAATTCAGAGCCAGTAGTGGTACAGCTTCTAAGCACAAAACTCTTTGTCCCCTCAACTCGACCGGAACGAGTTTCCCGTCCGCGCCTGATCGAGAGATTGAATGAAGGTTTACGCCGCCAGCCTAGTGTAAGCCTCATCTCCGCTCCGGCCGGGTTTGGAAAAACTACGCTGGTCAGCGAATGGGTTACGCGCTCTGGACAACCAGCCGCCTGGCTTTCGCTGGATGAAGGGGATAACGATCCCGCACGTTTTTTGGGGTACCTCATCGCGGCGTTGCAGACCATTGCGGCTCCCATTGGGCAGGGGATCGTAGGAGCACTTCAATCCCCTCAGCCACCGCCAATCGAAGCGTTCCTAACTGATCTACTCAATGAAGTCATTCGCCTCCCGAATAATTTCATCCTCGTGCTGGACGACTATCATGTAATTGATTCCAAATCGGTTGACCAGGCTCTCATCTTTTTGCTCGAACACCAGCCTCCACAGATGCATATCGTCATCACTACCCGTGAGGATCCCAATTTACCTTTGGCGCGGTTGCGCGCTCGGGGTCAATTGACCGAGGTGCGCGCGGCCGACCTGCGGTTTAACATCTTGGAAGCGGCTGAGTTTCTTACCCAGGTCATGGGGTTAAAGCTCTCGGTAGAAAATATTGCCGCCCTGGAAGGGCGCACCGAAGGCTGGATCGCAGGCTTGCAATTAGCCGCGCTTTCCTTGCAGGGGTATGAAGACATCACTGGTTTTATCCAATCGTTTACTGGCAGCCACCATTTCGTGATGGACTATCTGGTTGAAGAAGTCCTGCAACAGCAGCCCGAGAGCGTGCAGTCTTTCCTGCTGCGCACATCTATCCTGGACCGCCTGTGCGGCCCCCTTT
>DATFQC010000170.1:0-3309 GCA_035264425.1 Anaerolineales bacterium | reverse complement strand
TCATCAATGGAATGATTGATCTGCGCATCCGGGTGTTTGTTTTCCTCGGTGCCGGGCATCCCAGAATCTCGATAGTCCAGGAAAAAAACTTTCTTCAGACCAAGGATTTTCGCGGCACGCATCAGCTCATTCGTGCGTAGTTCGGCAGTATCTTTGAAACCATTCAGATATTCCGCATTTACTGTGCCGGCTTCGCCGCGGGTGGCGCAGACATAATAGGTGTCATAGCCTTTGCGCGCATACAGTGCAAGTGTGCCGCCCAGCCCAAACGTTTCGTCGTCAGGGTGAGCCAGAACCGCTACTATTGTTTTTGGCATGTTTCCTCGTCCATGGCGCGAGGCGCCACTTCGCTTGTATAATGATTTATAGAATCAGACAACACAGCTCAAATAAAAATTACAGGAGAGCGAATGAAATTCGAAACACTTGCAATCCACGCCGGGCAGGAGCCCGATCCGAACAATGGCGCGGTGATGACACCTGTATATCTTACTTCCACGTATATGCAGGACGGTGTGGCTCAGCCGCGCCAGGGATATGAGTATTCACGTACGATGAATCCGACACGCAAGGCGCTCCAGGATTGTCTCGCTGCGCTGGAAGGTGGCGCCTATGGCCTGGCTTTTGCCTCGGGGCTTGCTGCCACCGATACCGTTCTCCGTTTACTAAGTGCGGAGGCCCATGTGTTGGCGGGCAATGATGTCTATGGCGGCACGTTCCGTTTGTTTGATAAGGTACTCCGCCGCTTCAAGCTGGATTTTACGTTTGCCGACACCACAGATCCGGAATCTGTGGCTGAGGCAATGACTCCGTCCACGCGCCTCGTCTGGCTGGAGACTCCGACCAATCCGTTCCTGCGTGTCACGGATATTCGGGCAGTGGCTGAAATGGTGCATGCTCATGAAAACAAACCTTTGCTTGTGGTGGACAATACATTTGCGACTCCCTATCTTCAACGGCCCCTGGAATTGGGAGCGGATATCGTTGTGCACTCCATGACAAAATATCTGGGCGGACATTCCGATGTTGTCGCCGGCGCAGTGATCGTGAAAGATAAAGAATTGGCCGAACAACTTGCCTTTCTGCAAAACGCAGTCGGTGCGGTGCCTGGCCCCATGGATTGCTTCCTCGTCTTGCGCGGCATCAAAACCCTCCCGATCCGCATGGATCGTCACGCTGAGAATGCGCTGGCACTTGTTGAGTTCTTAGAGAAGCATCCAAAGGTTGGAAAACTTATTTATCCATTTCACGACTCTCATCCTCAACACAAGATTGCGCGACGGCAAATGAAAAACGGCGGCGGGATGATTTCCTTCATTATGAAAGACGGCCGCGACGCGGCGATCAAAGTTGCGGAGGCCACGAAAATATTTACTCTGGCAGAGTCGCTCGGCGGCGTCGAGTCATTGATCGAAGTCCCTGCTGCAATGACTCACCTCTCGGTGGCCGGCTCGCAATTGGATGTTGACGCAGGCCTGGTTCGATTATCTGTTGGGATTGAAAACAAAGAGGATTTGCTCGACGATATTAAACAGGCTCTGGATCAGGGGTGAACTGATCGTTACAATCAAGGGATTGAGTTTTAAACTCAATCCCTTTTTATTTCGTATGGACTGCAACCAGCGTCACATCATCATCCTGCTTGGATCCACTTTGATAGAGCATCAGATTATCAAATAATTGGTCACAACTCAACTGCGCCGTGACAGCCCTTTGATCGGCCATTGTATATTTGATCCGTTCCAACCCAAACGGCTCCCCCTTTGGATTCCGGCAATCCGTCATACCATCTGTGAACATCACAAGTAGACTGCCTTTTGGCAAGAACAAACTATATTCATCCAGCGCAATATTTTCCCACAGACCAAGCGCCATGCCTGGTTTATGCGGGATACGATGAACTTCCCCATGGGGATCCAGCAACAAAGGTGGTTCATGGCCGGCGCGTGCGTAGGAGAATTCACCGGTCTTTGTATCTAAAACACCATAAAGTGCGGTCACGAACTGAGTGGATTTTTCAAGGCGGGTAATGTGTTTGTTTGCCATGCGCAACACTTCACCCGGAGTAGTCGCACGATCTGCCTCAGCAATAATCAACGCATGGGCGCGGGCCATAAAAATAGCGGAGGGAACACCCTTATCAGCCACATCGCCAATCAGCACACCGATATGATCCTCATCCAAGAAAAATACGTCATAGAAGTCGCCGCCCACCTGCCGAGCCGGGAGAATCCGCCCGCCAAAATCAAAACGCTCGTGCTCAGGCAATTTGTCAGGCAGGATTGACATCTGGATATCGGCGGCCACTTTGAGCTCTCGTTCGAGGCGCTCTTTCTCAATGAGTTGTTCCTGCGCGGCTTTCAGTTCGTCAAAAGCCTGTTGCAATTGACGGTTCTTTTCTGTGAGATCACGGAAGGTGGCGGCATTGGTGTTGTCCAGCCGCTGACTAAGCACGCTCACCATTGCCGTCGACAATTCAGGATGATGCTCCAACAAATCCTTGAACTGGTCGCGATTCATGCTCAGCAAAACCATATTGCCGCGCGCTCGTGCACTCGCCGTCCGCAGACCGCCGGGCTGCAGGAGACTCATCTCGCCCAAATACTCCCCCGCGTGAAGCACGTTAAGAATGAGCTCGTCATCCGTATCCGGCGCCATCAGAATCTCGAGATCGCCTTCAACGACAACATAGAGGTGCTCCCCCGGATCACCCTCGCGGAACAGGATGTCACCTGAATTCAAATTAACAACATCCAATTCCTTCGTCAGGCGATCCAGCTCATCCGGTGGAAGGTTGGTAAATAATGGAATGCGAGCAAGTAAATTGACAGGCATCAAATCTATTTCTGGTTAGACTTAAATTGGATTTTCTTCAACCTATTTTACACGAATATATAGCTTTTACGCGACCCACATGTTAAACGCGAAGAGCATTGCCAGCAAACCCATCAGAAGAATGCTCAGGGTTGTCCAGGCACGATCGAAGGCGGGGTTATTACCCCAACGTGCTAACGTGATAAACACCGCCGGCGCTCCAAGGATGTAGCGATGAATACCTTGCGCCGGCCCGCTGCCCCACGAAATCAGCAGGACAGCAAGACTAAACCACCCAATTTCAGGGTGAGCTTTGATGGTCACGACACAAGCAATCACACCAATTGCCAAGCCTAAGAATTCGGTCAGGTAATAGGCTGTGTGTTGGGGATTCGTACCAGCCAGCATTGTACGAAACGCCTCTGACCAAAGGTAAAGCGCTTTTCCAAGCTGGAGCACACCCCGCCCGTAAATCTTATCTTCGATATATCTAAA
>DATFQC010000169.1:0-4804 GCA_035264425.1 Anaerolineales bacterium | reverse complement strand
GAACGGAGCTTTGCCAACCGAATCTGTCGCGCAGGTCTTCAAGAGCGTGGGCATTTTGGAGCGTTTTGAACGTTTCAAAAAAGGTGAGCCTGTTGAAACTTTGTTGAAGGAAGCCGAAGAAGCGGAAACCAAGCGTGGCGTCTTCATGAAGACTGGTAAGTAATTCTTTGAATCCTAGCCCCTCTCCCACGCATCGTTGGGAGAGGGGAATAAGAAGATACTATGAAAGATCTGATTGAATATATCGCAAAATCGCTCGTGGATCATCCTGATGAAGTACAGGTTCGGGAAAGTGGGGGTGGATCACGGGTCCGCATTGAACTGAGCGTCTCGAAAGATGATATGGGGCGCGTGATCGGGAAAGGCGGCAAGGTGGCCAACTCGATCCGCACACTTCTGCGAGTGGCAGCGGAGCGGGATGGCAAACAGGCAACCCTCGATGTGGTTGAGCCAGAATAATGGCTGATACGAAGAACGCTCCAGGCTCGCCAGATGGCGAGCCTGTCTATTTGGTGGTCGGTTTTCTCCGTCGGGCGCATGGTGTGCAGGGTGAGATGATCATGGATCTGCATACCGATTTCCCTGAACGGTTTCGAAGCGGGAGAAACTTATTTGTTGGCGAAGAGCATACGGTGATGACCGTGGAAAGTGTACGTTCGCATGCCAAAGGGTTGTTGATCAAGTTCAAAGGCATTGAAACGCCTGAAGGAACTGCACGGTTTCGTAATCAATGGGTATATATAAAGACAACTGATGCACCGGCCCTTCCCGAAGGCCAAATTTATCAACACAAACTATTTGGTTTCCAGGTTATCGATGAGAATGAAAATTTATTGGGTGAACTGGTGGAAATTATCGAAACCGGCGCAAACGATGTCTATGTGGTCAAGAATGAATCTGGAAAAGAAATTTTATTACCTGCCATTCCCTCGGTCATTCTAGACCTTGATCCTGTTCGCCGTTTCATGCGCGTTCATTTACTTGAGGGACTTATCTAGTCGCCGTCCTCGGCGATTAGCCATAAGCGTACTATGGGCGACAAACGCTACTGGATCGGCTTTAACTTAATCAAAGGGATTGGCGCGGTGCGCATGCAGGCCCTCCTCCATCACTTTGGCGATCTTGAAGAGGCGTGGAAAGCCGCGCCGGCAGAATTAGCAAAAGCCGGCCTGGGCTTGAAGGTGATCGAGCGTATTGTTCAGGCCCGTACACAAGTTGACCTGGAAAAGGTATGGAAGAAAATCGAATCACAGAACATCCATATCTTAACGTGGGAAGATGAAGCCTACCCCCAACGGTTGAAAGAAATTGACCAGCCGCCGCCAGTCTTATATATTCGCGGCGAGTATCTGCCCGATGATTTGTTTGCCATTGCCATTGTAGGTACGCGACGCGTCACTCCTTATGGCCGACAAATCACTGAAGAGCTTTCCTCTTTTCTGGTAGCGAACGGAATTACTGTCATTAGTGGGCTTGCACGCGGGGTAGACTCCATTGCTCATCAAACGGCGTTGAAAGCGGGTGGACGGACAATCGGAGTGTTGGGCTCCGGCGTTGATAAAATTTATCCACCTGAGCATCGTGCGCTTGCTGAAAAAATGATAGCGAGTGGCGCAATCATCAGTGATTATGCTCCGGGCACCCCGCCCGATGCCTCCAATTTTCCCCCCCGCAACCGCATCATTTCAGGTCTATCATTGGCCGTTGTCGTCATTGAGGCGGGCGAGACAAGCGGCGCTTTGATCACAGCCGAATTTGCGGCTGAACAGGGCCGCGAAATATTTGCAGTGCCAGGGAGTATACTTGCGCCGCAAAGCAAAGGCACCAACAAATTAATTCAAAATGGTGCGCTGCCGCTGTTGAGTGTAAATGATTTGATGCAAGCTTTGGATTTGACACGGATGGGTGAGCATAAAACTGCTCGGAAAATAATTCCAGCTGATGAAACGGAAGCCCGCCTGTTGCGTGTACTTGGCCTCGAGCCATTGCATGTGGATGAAATACGCAATCAAACTGAGTTACCCATCGAAAAAGTCTCTGCCACATTGGCATTGATGGAACTGAAAGGAATGGTGCGTCAGGTGGGCGGCATGAACTATGTCGCTGTGCGTGAGGTACAATCCGACTATTCTACTTAGGAGGTAAAGAAGATATGGAGCATACGTATGCAGTGATCATGGCTGGCGGAGGGGGTACCCGTCTTTGGCCCATCTCCAGAAAGGAAACGCCCAAGCAATTACTTCCCTTGCTTGGCAAAGAGACTCTTTTTCAAAGTACGATCTCGCGACTTGAAGAAATTTTTCCGCCCGAAAGAATTTTGGTTGTGACAGTTGCTGAGCAGGCACGTGAGATGCAGAAACAGGTACCCGCTATTCCTGTTGAAAATTATCTAATTGAACCGTCGCCACGCGGAACGGCCTCTGTGGTAGCATTGGCGGCTGCGGTACTGCAAAAGCGCGACCCGCAGGCTGTGATGGCAATTCAGACTTCCGATCATTATATTCGCAATCGTGACTTATTTCATTATTTGATTCGGGCTGCAGTCGATGTGGCTCAGAAAAATTATCTTGTAACCCTTGGTATTACCCCAACATACCCATCTACGGGCTATGGCTACATCCAGCAGGGCACTTCTTTGGAGGGCGATTACAAATATCCGGTGTACACCGTCAAACGCTTCAAGGAAAAGCCAGATGAAGAGACGGCTCAGCAATTATTGCGCAGTGGCGATCATTCATGGAATAGTGGTATGTTTGTTTGGCGCGTGGATACAATCCTGGCAGAGATCGAACGACAAATGCCACAGCTTTTTGAAGTGGTTACTAAAATTTCTTCTGCCTGGGGCACACCTGAACAGGATGATGTTGTGCAGGCGCACTGGAACGGATTAAAGAGTCAAACCATCGATTACGGCGTGATGGAGAAAGCAGAAAAGGTTGCCGTTTTACCAGCGGGCGGACTTGGCTGGAGTGATGTAGGCTCCTGGGATTCGCTCTTTGAGGTTCTCCTGCCAGATATGAATGGAAACGTGGCTACGAGTGCGCAGCATTTGGCCCTCGATACACATAGTACACTGGTTTATAGCAAGAATGACGAACGTCTGGTTGTAACGATCGGATTGGATGATATCGTCATTGTGGATGCCGGCGATGTTTTGATGGTATGCAAAGTGGATCAATCACAAAGAGTGAAAGATGTCGTGGAACATTTGAAAAAACATCATCAGGAGAAATATTTATAAGTTTGTTGTTGCAAGTTTATAGTCGGACAAAAAATGTGTCCTTAAGCTTCTCAGTGGGAGAATGCTGGCAACAACATGTGTAAAGGTTAATGTATGGAAGCATATTGCATGAAGTGCAAGACCAAACGTGAGATGAAAGATCCGGTTGCAATGTTTAATGCAAAAGGGTCTCCTGTTACGGTGGGTGTGTGCACGGTTTGTGGAACAAAACTTTATCGAATGGGCAGGACGGACGCGCATGCGGGGTTGGTTCCACCTGAAAAGCCGGTGAAGGTGGAAAAGCGCAATGGCAAGCTGGTCGTGGTTGAATCACCGGCCAAAGCCAAAACAGTAGGCCATTATCTTGGCAAGGGCTTCACGGTCCGTGCCTCGGTGGGCCATGTGCGCGATCTGTTGAAATCACAGCTGTCTGTAGATGTGGAGAATAATTTCGCGCCGAAGTACCGCGTGCCCAATGAAAAGAAGGATGTAGTTAAGGAACTCAAAAAGCTTGCCCAGAAAGCAGAAGAAATTTTTCTGGCGACCGACCCTGATCGTGAAGGCGAAGCCATTTCGTGGCATTTGATGGAGGCCGCTCAAATTGATCCGGAGCGCACCAAACGCGTGGTTTTTCATGAGATCACAGAGTCCGCAGTTAAGGAAGCATTTTCCCACCCCAGACAGATCAACATGGATTTGGTGGACGCCCAGCAGGCGCGTCGCGTTCTGGATCGCCTGGTTGGATACAGTATTAGTCCAATCCTGTGGGAAAAGGTACGCGGCCGGCTTTCAGCGGGACGCGTTCAATCGGTCGCCCTCCGTTTGATCGTTGAGAGAGAGCGTGAGATCGAATCGTTTGTGCCTGTGGAGTATTGGTCCATCCACGCCGAGTTTCAGCCTGAGGGAATCAAATCCACTTTCCTGGCAAAACTGGCGAAGATCGATGAAAAAGAACCTGAGCTTTCAAACGAAGAAACCGTCAGGCCCATTTTGGTGGATATGGAAACTGCGGCGTATGGAGTGACAAAGGTCAAACGCGGCGAACGGCGGCGCAAGCCCTCGGCACCCTTTACAACTTCGACCTTACAACAGGAAGCTTCACGCAAACTTGGATTTACGGCCAAACGGACCATGGCGCTTGCGCAAGGATTGTATGAAGGTCAGGACGTCGGCAGTGGTGGTACAACTGGTCTGATCACGTACATGCGTACGGACTCAACCAACGTTTCCACTCAGGCACAAAGCGAAGCGCGCGAATACATCAAGAATAAATATGGCGCTGACTTTATGCCGGCTGACGCGCCTCAATATAAGACTCGCTCTGCAAACGCCCAGGAAGCGCATGAAGCGATCCGTCCGACATCTGTGATGCGTGACCCGGATCAGATCAAGGAGTATGTTGAACCGGCGATGTACAAGCTGTATCGCCTGATCTGGCAGCGGTTTGTTGCCTCTCAAATGGAGGCTGCCGTTTACGACACATTGCAAGTAGAAGTCACAGGCAAGACCAGCGAACATGAATACTTATTGCGTGCGTCCGGTTCAACTGTGAAGTTTGCGGGTTTCATGGTCGTTTACGAAGAA
>DATFQC010000168.1:0-4051 GCA_035264425.1 Anaerolineales bacterium | reverse complement strand
CAAGTCCAGAATAAGATTGCGGGCCGGGTTTTGATAAATCTCATGCGCCTTATCGACAATTTGGACGAAATTCGAGGCGTCAATATCACCTTGTAGGTGCATGATCGAGACCGGCTCACTTGCTTGCTGGAGAGTTACCGTGATTTCCATAGTTTACCTCACCTGTATATTCTAACGAAAATTGAATTCTTCATAATGAATGTTGTTCTTTGGGAGACCCAGGTCGATAAATTTTTTCTCGAATGCCTGCATCATGGGCAATGGCCCACATAAGTAAACATCGTGGCCACCGATATTCCCGCCCGCATTTTTCACAATATCCTCGACAGTTAATGAGCCTTCCTTGGCCGAGTAGCGGATGTGAACGTTCAGAGTCGGATTTTTGGCAGCCGCAGCTTCGAGTTCATCCACGAAGACCGCCTCTTCCGGGTGGCGAACGGTGTAATACAGATCTACATTGTGCCGTAGATTGCCATCCATATCGCGCACAAAAGACAGGAACGGGGTCAGACCGATGCCGCCTGCAATCCAGATCTGCTTGGGTCCGCCCGTTTTATAGTTGAACATGCCATAGGCACCCTCAATGATCGCATCCGTGCCATCTTTCAGCTTTGCGAATAAATCACGAGTGAAATTCCCACTGGCTTTGATGGTCAGGCGCAGCACATCCTCAGCGGGCGCAGAGGAAATCGTAAAGGGGTGCGATTCATTCAAATCCTTGTCCCCGGGAAAACGAACGAACAGGAATTGCCCGGCGCGATGTTTCTGGATGGGTTCCTTCCTGGGACGCAAGGTTACTTCTGTGCTTGAATTGTTGGGGTGCTTCACCGTGTCCACTTTATAGGGAACAAGTTTTTTGAAGAATCCCCCGAACAGCTCCGTATAAAGATAGGAAACGGTGCCAATAATGAAAAATATCTGTACCCAGGTGATGGCAATCAAGGCGTGGAGTGGATTGCCAATGGTCAACGAATGCAGGAAACCCAGGATGAAGAAAATACCGATCCAGCGTTTGAATTTCTTCCAATCTTCATAATCATTACCGCTCAGCCGGTTAAGAAAAGGGATGCGCGGGGCCAGCGTGACAAGCACAATGCTTACAATTCCCGTAAAAGCAATGACTGCCAGGTAATTACCCAGGCGCCAGCCTGTGGTTGAAATAGGCACCGTCAGGACATGAACAAAGATCAAGAGGAAAGCGGCGGTTCCCAAACGCCGATGCGTCATATACATTTTGTCGAGTCCCCCGAAATATTGCTCTGCCCACTTCGGCCGCGTGGACAAAAATAACGAACAGGCCATCAAAATGATATTGTTCGAGCCGATGATCTCGCCGGCGTATTGACGGAGGAAGTTGGGACGACCATCAAATACAGGTGGAAAAACGAGCCAGACGATGACATTCAGTATGACGAGAGCAATAATGACCAGATTACCGATATTCTGCTTCATGCTGACTCCTCAATGATTATCGCTCATCCATTAATGTTAAATTGTATAACTATCAGACCCGGGCATGCGGGTAAGGTTTCACAAATCATAAAGCGACACGGACGGATTCCGAATCACTTTCGCGTCAAAAAGACTTTAGCGCTTCATCAAAATCGGTGTAAATCTCGAATACGTTACTGAATCCCACCATATCCAATACGCCCATCACTTCACTACGCGGATTGAGCAATTTGACGTGCTTCTGCATCCCTGCTTCACTTGAGCGTCCCATCGAGCGATAGGCAGACCATCCACCCTCGGTATCGGGCAATTCCTCTCCGCGCGCCAACAAAGCCATGCTATGTAAGGCAACCAGACCAGCACTGCTGATATACGTCAGATCACTCAAATCCAGCAAAAAATCATGCGCCCCAGTCTTGTATAGTTCCTGAGATTTCGCGATCAGTTCCTGATAATTCTGGCCGTCCAATTGCCCGTCAAGTTTTATGACCGTAACCGGAACGTTCCCCTGCGCTTGCGAAACAGACATATTCATGGCTCTCCTCCAATGAATCGAATTGCCCCATTATACTTCTCATTAAATAAATATCAAATTCATGGGAATATGCTCAGATCCAAATCTACGTAATCCCCCATGAATCGGTCTTTCCTTACAAAAAGCTGAGGAACGGTGCTTCCTCGCGATTATTGGGCCCTAATTCCTGTAGAGCGGTTGACACCGCTTGCTGCAGGGAAAGCTTTTCACCTTCGGCAAAGGCTTTCTCCCAGACCTCGTTATTGGTGAGGCTATGTAATTGAGCGACTGCCCGCTCATAGACTCCACTCCACCAGCCAAGCCAGAAGAACATGTGAATGTTTTGATTGAGTGCCGGAATGGCGCCTAGCAGGCGAACAGCGTTGATCAAGCTGGGAGTAGATTGTTTTGCATCTGGCTGATTCTGAAACGGCATTGCCGCTAGGATAGCGACGCCCAGAGTGGTAGCAATCAGCGCGCCAGGATTCCCAATATTGCTGGCTACAGCAATACATTCTTCAAATGAGGCGCGGGCCACTTCCAGGTGGCCAAGTTGGAGCGCGGCGTGACCCAACGAATTCAAGCCCCAAGCCAGGCTCCAATTATCGTCAATTTGCCGAAGAAAACCAATCGCCTCTAAACAAATCTCCTCAGCTTTTTGTGGGTTTCCGGCGATCAAAGCTATGTTCCCACCGGACATCAAGGGCGCGAAAAGAATCCATGGATCACCCTGTTCACGCGCGGTTGCAATTGCCTGCTCGTGCAACTGACGAGCGCGTTCAAAATCCTTCTCCAAAAGTGCCACATCGCCCATCCAGGATAAAGCCAGTGATACGCCCCATTTCTCATTAAGCGAGCGAAGGAGTTCGATGCTCTCTTCGAACATTTTGTTGGCAGCCTGCGCCTCGCGGGCAGAGGTGGCAGCGAGTGCCCGCACAATCAGGATATTGGCAAGCAGATATTTGTCATCTGTCATCCGAGCCAGACGCAGGCTTTCGTCAAGATTGGTAATTGCACGCGCCCAATCACCTTGCGACCATGCAAAGCCTCCCAGACCCCAGAGCAAACCAGCATGGATTTCCAGTGGCGTGGAATCGTCCACATGTTCCATCAGACGAACTGCCCATTGATTGCTTTCGCTGATCGACATGCTGGATTGCCAAAACCAGGCCAGAGTGATTGCCAATTGCTGACCAATCTCAATACTTTTGCCGGTGGAACAATTCCATTCCAGAATCGCACGAATATTTCCGAACTCCTGCCTCATCTTGCGAGTGTATTTGACGCGTTCGCGAGATCGGACAAGCGGTTCGATCTTCCGCGCAAAATCCAGGAAATACAGAGCATGCTGGCGGCGGATTTGATCGAGTTCCTTACTGCGGTGCAGGCGCTCGTTGGCATATTCCCGGATCGTTTCGAGCATCCCGAACCGCGTTTGACCGTCTGCATCCTGCGACTGTAACAATAAGCTGTTGTCGACCAGCGTTTCCATTTCATCCATCACATCGCATCCGAGTTCGTTGCCCACGTTGCAGACGGCTTCGGCGGCATCCAACGTCCAGCCACCGACAAACACCGCAAGCCTTCTGAATAATATCTTCGTAGAGTCATTCAGAAGTTCATAACTCCAGTCGATCGCGCCTCGCAGGGTTTGCTGTCGCTCTGGCAGTTCGCGCACGCCGCCCCGCAAAATGTCGAAGCGACGCTCCAGTCGGGAAAGCAGCTCGTGCGGCGTCATCATTTTGATACGCGCCGCGGCAAGTTCAATGGCGAGCGGTAATCCATCCAGACGGTGGCAGATTTCGGCGATGGCCGGCGCGTTTCCATCTGTGACCACAAAATCTGGCTTGATGCTCCTGGCGCGTTGAATGAACAATTCTACAGCCGCATATTGGGATACATTGTTCAGATCAAAATGTCCATGCGGCAGGGGAACTGCCAGCGGCGGAACAAACAATTCCTTTTCCCCGCGCACTCGCAGAGGAGCGCGACTCGTGACGACCAGCCGCAATTGAGGGCAGGTCTCCATCAGTTCCACAATTTTCGGGGCGGCTTCCAGTACCTGTTCAAAGTTATCCAGCAGGA
>DATFQC010000167.1:0-5075 GCA_035264425.1 Anaerolineales bacterium | reverse complement strand
TATTTTTCTTTCCATTTTCGCCTGGGCGGGTGGTGTTGTATGGCTATTCGTTGGATACATCGGTTTGCAATTTAGCTCGAACATTGCGCATGGACCGATGCAGGGACTCCTGCCTGATCGCGTGCCAAGGACGCAATTGGGAGTTGCTTCGTCCCTGAAGACATTCATGGATATGCTGTCATTGATCCTTGCCTCGCTGATCGCGGGACGTATGCTTGATTCTACAACTCGGGACCCTACCAACCTCATGCTGGTCGTCATGGGATTACTTGCGATTTCCGCGGCGATCACGATCCTCGGAGTTAAGGAAGAGCCAGCCCGGGCTCATGAACGCACAAATTGGAAATCCTTGTCAGTTCAATTCAGAATCAATTTCCACGGAAATTCGTCCTACTGGTGGTTGATCGCGGAACGTGCGTTATTTATTCTTGGTATTTATGGCCTGCAGGCCTTTGCTCAATATTATCTTCAGGATGTTCTGGGCGTCCCCGATCCACCCAAACAGACCGGTGACCTGTTAGCGGTATTAACTATTTCTCTTGTTGTTCTTGTCCTTATCGGTGGCTGGCTGACGGATAAATACGGCGCGAAACGGATTCTTGCGATCAGCACATTTATTGCTTCAGGGGGAATGTTCCTGATGCTGTTTGCCACCGATATGCGCGGGCTGATGATCTTTGGAAGTATCCTCGGCGCCGGGATCGGCCTCTTCCTCACGTCAAACTGGGCACTTGCCAATTCGCTCGCGCCCGAAGCGGAAGCCGGTAAATATCTTGGACTGACAAATTTAGCCACAGCTGGTGCCGGCGCGCTGGCACGCCTCGAAGGCCCAGTTTTGGATGGGTTGAATGCGGCCTGGCCGGGCGCGTGGATCGGTTATAAAGGGTTGTTTATTTTTGGCGCTGTCATGATCTTCCTGAGTATATTTATTTTGAGGAAGATTCGTGTGGGAGCAGAGTGAGATAGAGTTTCAGTTATGGCAGGTGAGTGAATAGTATCTGAACGAGTAAATAATCCGGGCATTGCTATTAAGTGCGAGAACCGCGGCTGCCGTCCGCGGTTCTCTTGCAAAAGGAGGAGAAGAGAAATCACCTTACTGCTCCAATGTATCATATTGATCTCCAGCATGCTTGACGTGGAGCGTACGATTACCCTACTAGTCCATGACAATTGATGAGAAGATAGCCTTGGATTCGACGTCAGAAACTCAGGTTATCAATACTATCTGCAAAGCAGACAACGAATCTGCCGTCCTTAAATTCAATTTTCGCGGCGTTGCACTTGTCTGCCAGATGCGGCATTCTGGCCTTGATATGTGCGAACGCGATCGCTTCAATCGCCTGACCCAGTGTCATATTGGACTTTACGACAGTCTCACCATTCGGCATATAAAGCGCGTGGCACAACAAAAACTCCGGATCGAGCACAACCTGCGAGCCATGCTTACCAGGACGGATAAAGTTGTTTTTGCTTTTTGACATTAATTAGTACCTCTATATCAAATACTTCTTGAGCACGATCTAAGACCTTCGCCACAATCTTTTCGTAGAAATACCCCTGGGTATTGCAATGGTTGAAGAGGGGATTCCCGTCATCATCCATGTCGCCCGGGTAATATCCAGGAAAACAGAAGACATCTCCGCTTTGCCCTTCCAAGCCGTTCAACTGAAACTCCAGATTCACGGCGCCGCAATTGTGTTCGACTTTCATCAGGTCAACAATTGGTTCTCCATCTCCACCCGTCAGATACTTTGCATTGCGCGAGAACAAGGGCATCTGCGCATCGATAAAATACTCAACATCCTTTGCGTCAGGGATTGTATTGAACTTCCATATGTAGACAGACATATTTCCTCTTCCGTGGCTCCCAGCCAGGTAAACTTCGCTAATGGGTGTTCTATAAAATTTAGAACATTTGTGCTAAAATTCTTCAGGAGGTTACCATGAAAATCGAATCTTTGAAAGAGGTATTCCTGGTGAAAGCAAAAGATATTTTCCTGTTTGATTGCCAGGTGGCTGGCCTGGACTCTCCAACCATCAGTGCCTTTCAGGATGTGCTGACTTCATTCATCCACTTCACGGGCAATATTTTGGTAAAGGAACTGACCCCGGATCATGTCCTCATGTACATCGGCAACCTATCCGATGGTCCCAGCGAGGGAGAGGAGCATACCCGCACCGTGATCAACCATTACGCCATGATTCATACGTGGATCCGTTGGATCTATGTCCAGAAGTTCCTGACCGAGCGCAGTAGTTTCGCTGGACCTCCCCGTTTGACTGATCTCTTTCCATTGCCCTCCTCAACGAGGAACTTGGCATACTGCTGTTAGCAACCCCAACTCTCAATCAAAAAGCTGGCCGTTCTTTAGAGATGCCTGACTCCAGGGCAGGTGTGACGATGATACTTCCTTGTGGTAAAATGTCGTTCGCATGCGGGAGTCGCCAAGTGGTAAGGCATCAGCCTTCCAAGCAGGCTCTAAAAAATGCGGGCATAGTTCAGAGGTAGAACGGCTGCCTTCCAAGCAGCACACGCGGGTTCGATTCCCGCTGCCCGCTCTTTCTAAGTTGAATGGTGTCAAAACCTTAAACCAAATAAGGGCCCGTGGCGCAGCGGTTAGCGCAGGGAACTCATAATTCCTTGGTCGCTGGTTCGAATCCAGCCGGGCCCATAAAATAAGCTATTTTTAGCCGTCAGCGATCTGGTTCAAAAAAAGCCAGGTCGTTTGATTTTAAAATCACATAGCCCCGAAATTTACTACAGCTTAAGTACAGCTTGTGAGGTTTTAATGGCAACAAAAATTTGTAACCACTGCGGTTTGGAAAAAGACGAAGAAGAATTTAGCTGGAGATTTAAGTCTCTGGGAATCAGGAATAAAGCCTGTAAAAAATGCATGTATGAATTTAACAAAAACTACTATCAGGGTGACGATGCCCATGAAAAGCACCTAAAGCAGGTGAAGGAAAGAACAGAAGCCGCCCGAGCAGCCGGAAAAGAATACGTTTACCAATACCTTCTCACCCATCCATGTGAGCATTGCGGGGAAACTGATCCCCGTGTGCTGGAATTCCACCACCGAGAGCCTAGTGAGAAAGACATGGATGTTACCCACATGCTTTCTGGCGGCTACTCAATTAAACGCATCCAAGCCGAATTAGATAAATGCCAAGTATTGTGCGCCAATTGCCATAGAAAAGTAACAGTTGAACAAAGAGGTTGGTTCAGAGGAAAGCGAAGGTAGTATAATCCCCAAAAATAAAGGAGATCGCACTTCAAAAAAAGGAGTGCGATTTTATTTTAAAGTCGCAAAGTAGTAATGAACAAGATCGGCAAAACATGCGACCGTTTACTTCCAGAAGAAGAATTTGATATGTGGTTCCCTACAATCCGGGTAAGGAAAGAGATCTGTAAAAGCTGTGAGAGAAATGGGTAGATGGTAAAAGAGCTTCGTAAAAGAGAGAAGAAGAAACCTAACTAAGCATTTCCAAATGTTGCCAGATATTGCCGAATTAAAGGGCGGGTACAAATTAGCGCAGGAATTGCAAGGAATAAACGCTAGTGTCCTTTGTTTTGAAGAAATAGCCTATTTTCAAAGAAAAATAGGCTATTTTGATTCTTAAATCTTACGTGTAAAGATTTGGTATAGCTTACACAGAAAACCATAATGAGAAATATAACCACTGAGGGGGTTACAACGATGAGGAAGAGTTCAACTGCAGACTTATATCTCCTGGACAAAGGAACAAGACCTGCTGTGATTGTCAGCATGGCTTCAAGAAAACTTACTATTTTCCTCCCTCTCGACAATTTAAGATAACACCCGAGGCAACACCAAAGTGTCTATACAGCGACACCCTGGTGCAGCTATAGTACTTGCATGTTGAGCGAACAGCCCGGCAATGAAATATCCAGCAATCCCAAATCAGAAATTGATCCAGATGAACCCATGGTCTATCAGATCAGGGTCAAAGTAGGCAACTCTTGTCCTAAAAGGACGTATTAAAGGTTATCACCTAAGAAAATTATTTAAGAAAGATAGCCAAGTTTTGGTTTTGGTATGATCGCCATTCGCAAAATTAGTAGTGGTGCTCATGCCGGGTACGTTTCATAGACTACTTAACAAATAATCTGCGGATCATCTCAAACACTTTACCGCAGCGTTAGGAGCATACGTTATATGAGCAAAAACGATCAACTGGGTGGGCACCCTCAGGGTGAAGGTATTTCTTGTCCGATAACTGGGGCTGAGTATCTTGAAAGCCTACGTGACCAGCGTGAGGTTTGGATTTATGGGGAACGGGTTAAAGATGTCACCCTACACCCCGCGTTTCGCAACCAGGCCCGCATGGTCGCCCGCATGTACGATGCCCTACACCATCCCGAGACAAAAGCACAATTAACCTGCACAACGGATACGGGATCGGGTAGGTATACCCATCGCTTCTTCCAAGCAAGCCATAACGTCGAGGAGATGGTAGCCGCCCGCGATGCTATTGCCGCTTGGGAACGCATTGGCTTTGGCTGGATGGGACGCAGCCCTGGATTCATGGGAGCTTTTACAGGCATGTTAGGCTCAAATGCTGAGTTTTTTGCCCCTTATCAAGCCAATGCCCGCCGCTGGTATACAGAAACACAAGAGAAAGTTTTGTTCTTTAACCATGCCCTCACGACGCCACCCGTAGATCGCCGTTTGCCACCCGATGAAGTAGAGGATGTGCATCTCCATGTGGTCAAAGAGACAGACGGGGGGCTCATTCTCAGCGGAGCCAAAAATATCACAACGAACTCTACGTTGAGCAATTACAGCCTTGTTGCCAGTGATGGGGTTCGTTTTATCAAAAAGAAAGATTTTGCCCTAATCTGTATTGTTCCCATGAACGCTGCCGGCATCAAATTGATCTGTCGCCCCTCTTATGAAATGACGGCCGGTCTGCTGGGTACGCCCTTCGACTACCCACTTTCCAGTCGCTTCGATGAGAATGATGCTACCTTCATTTTTGATAACGTATTTGTACCTTGGGAAAATGTATTAGCGTATGGGGATCTGGCGAAATGTAACACGTATATGCAGTCC
>DATFQC010000166.1:0-4010 GCA_035264425.1 Anaerolineales bacterium | reverse complement strand
TCGGCGCGCGTAACTCACTGATCGCATTCAATGTGTACCTCACCACCGGGGATGTGGAAGTTGCCAAGAAAATTGCCAAAGCGATCCGGAATTCATCCGGAGGACTTCACCATGTCAAAGCGTTGGGTTTGCTGGTGGAAGGACGCGCGCAAGTCTCGATGAATCTCACCAATTTCCGTGAGACACCCATTGCGCGGGTCGTCGAAATGATTCGAAGGGAAGCTCAGCGCTACGGCGTTGGTATTCGGCACAGCGAACTGGTAGGCTTGATTCCTCAGGAAGCTTTGGTGGATGCGGCTGTCTGGTACACCCAGCTGGATGCCTTTGATAAAGAGCAGATTTTGGAATCTCGACTCTTTGACACATCCCACTCTGCACCTCAGCCGAAAACTGCTTCCTTTATAGAAGAGTTAGCCGCCCCGACTGCGACTCCGGGAGGTGGCTCGGCAGCAGCGTACGCGGGCGCGATGGGTGCGGGACTTGTCGCGATGGTCGCAGGACTCACGATTGGTAAAAAGAAATATGCCGACGTGGAAGCGCAAATGCAAGCCATCCGCGTGATGGCTGAGAGCTTGCGTAAGGAATTAACTCAGGCTGTGGACGATGATTCCTCTGCATTCGAAGCCGTCATGGGCGCTTTCAGACTTCCTAAGGAAACGGAAGAGCAGCAGACAAAGCGCACGGCTGCGATCCATGTTGCCACTCTTAACGCTGCACATGTTCCGTTGAATGTTGCCAAGGATGCGGTCAAGGTCATGGAGCTTGCCCTGAAATGCGCCAAAGAAGCGAACATCAATGCCATCAGTGACTCCATGTCTGGCTTTTCGATGTCGCGTGCGGCTCTCACTGCGGCTGGCTATAATGTGAAGATCAATCTCAATTCGCTCGAAGATAAATCAGTGGGGGAGAAGATGCTGGAAGAGTTGAAGGGACTGGCTGCAAAAGCAGAGGAGCTTGAAAAAGAAATCCGCAAGACGATGGAGACTCGGGGAGGGATTTGATCTGGAGTCAGGGAGCTTGCTCACTGGTTGACTAGCAAGCTGGCGTGCTCCACAGTGTATTTCCATGAAGCGTATATTAAGTCTTTTTCTGTTAATGCTTCTTTCAGCTTGTACCCATGTTGAAGTGTCCGAAACTCCCATTGTCATCAATACAAAATTCCTTCCGACAGCCACATTCTTATCTCCCACTTCTTTTCCAACGATCACACCCACGACGGAAATTTTATGTGATCCGTTCAGCGTAGACTTCTGCCTTACGGAGGGTCATTTTATCCTCCAGCGCCCGATTCATTTGCCCGCAAATGATATGGTTGATGAGACGTATCTCTATGGCTCAACGGCCAATGGGACGCGTGAACCCCATCATGGTGTGGAGTTTCCCAACAAGAGCGGAACACCGGTCTACGCCGCAGCAAATGGAACTGTTGTATTCGCTGGCCCAGACAAGGATGCAATCTATTCTCCATGGCCAAATTTCTATGGCAACCTTGTCGTCATACAACATAAGGATAATTTATTTACCTTATACGCGCATCTTTCAAAAATCGATGTGCAAGTCAATGAAGTGCTTGAGGCTGGAACAAAAATCGGTGAGGTCGGAAGGACAGGAGTGGCGATTGGCAGTCATCTGCATTTCGAGGTCCGTCGCGGGGATGTCCAGGATTATTTTGCGACACAAAATCCTGAATTGTGGTTGGTTCCAGCGAAAGATGCAAGCGGGGGAGTCTTTGGAACAATGATGATCGCAGCTGTTGATGAAGATCATCACCTCGCCAAATATGCGGAGTTCACGATCAAGTATTCTTCCGATCAATCCCAAAAAGAAGTGAAATCCTACTACGGCACAACCTACTCAGCCGATATGCTGAAGGGAGATGAAAATGCAGTGCTGGGTGAATTGCCTGCCGGTCATTATCGCATTGCTATTGAAAGGAACGGTAAAGTCTATGAACGGTGGGTTGAAGTAGAATCAGGAATGCTTACGCAGGTCATTTTTGTTGTGAAATAAACTCAAATTGGAGAAAATATGGGACTCAAACCAGATCACTGGATCCGCAAGATGGCACGTGAATATCACATGATCGAACCATTTGAAGAAAAGCAAGTTCGCAATGGAGTTGTCTCTTTTGGCGTTTCGTCGTATGGTTACGATGTCCGTGTGGCGGATGAATTCAAGATTTTTACGAATGTCTTTTCTGCCACCGTTGACCCCAAGAACTTTGATACTAAATCCATGGTCGATTACGTGGGCGACGTGTGCATCATTCCGCCCAATTCGTTTGCATTGGCACGCACCATTGAATACTTCCGCATCCCGCGCAAAGTGCTGACAATTTGTCTGGGGAAGTCGACCTACGCACGCTGTGGGATCATTGTCAACGTGACGCCCTTTGAGCCAGAGTGGGAAGGTTTCGTCACACTTGAAATTTCCAACACGACGCCTCTTCCTGCCAAAATTTATGCTAATGAAGGCTTAGCCCAGGTATTATTCTTTGAAGCCGATGAAGAATGTGAAACTTCATACGCCGATAAGAAAGGGAAATATCAAAAGCAACAGTCTATTGTGTTGCCTAAGTTGTAAGTGATCTCTGTTAAGAAGATATGAATCGAGAATAGTGGTCAGAGCACCGCTCAAACAATATACATGAACAGGTAGCGATGAAATTCAGGTTTGCTCTTTCGCACGAAAACCTGGTCCACGGGGTGGCTTTGCTGACCGCCGCTATGGGGATAGTGAACGTTATCTCAGCAGTTCTCCCTTCCATGAGGGACCGCTTGCACCTACTACGTTGGTTGGGAGAATACTCACCCTTTACTATTAGTGCAGGCGGACACTTGGCATCCGCTCTCGCCGGATTTGCCTTGCTCTTGCTTTCCATAAGCCTCTGGCGCCGCAAACAGCTTGGGTGGGTATTGGCGCTTTCAATCCTGGTCGTTTCTATCCCCGTCCATCTCTTGAAGGGATTGGACTATGAAGAAGCAACGTTTGCTGCCTTGCTGGCGATCCTGCTCATTTATTTGCGTCCACACTTTCATGCCCTCTCAGATCCACCTTCGGTTCGGCAAGGTTTATTAACGTTGCTGGCGGCCTTGGCCTTTACTCTCATTTATGGAGTGACAGGTTTTTACTTGCTTGATCGTCACTTCAAAGTCAGTTTTGGATTTTGGTCTGCCCTGCGTCAGACCATTGTCATGCTCACACAGTTTTATGACCCCAGCCTCCAGCCGCTCACTGGGTTTGGAAAGTATTTTGTTGACTCGATCTATGTGATCAGCGCAGTGACCATTGGTTACGCATTGCTCATGCTGTTGCGTCCCGTATTAAGTCATCGCTTGCAAAGCGATGAGGAGTGTGCACGCGCCTGGGAAATTATCCGCGCCCATGGACGAACATCCCTGGCCCGTTATGCCCTGCTTGATGACAAGTCGTTTTTCTTTACGCCAGGCGGTTCACTGATTTCCTATGTTGTTAAGGACAGAGTTGCATTGGTATTAGGTGATCCGATTGGACCAAGTGATGATTTTGAAAAGGCAGTTTCCTCCTTCCAGGATTTTTGCTCCAAAAATGATTGGCTTCCTGCCTTCTATCAAGTATCCTCAACAAATATTGATACCTATAAATCACGGGAATTTCATAGCCTTCCCATTGGTCATGAAGCCATTGTGGATGTAGCCAGCTTTACGCTCGATGGGAGTCAGAATAAGACTTTGCGAAACAGTTATAACAAGATGGTGCGACTTGGTTATCATTATGATGTGATCCAGCCGCCTTATTCCGCTCGGATGTTGCGCGAATTGAAATTTGTTAGCGACGATTGGCTCACAGTCCATCGCGCCACTGAACTACGGTTTTCCCTGGGTTGGTTCGATGATGCATATCTGAATACCTGTCCAATTCTGCTCGTTCGCGATCGTGAAGGCTTTATCGCAGGATTTGCCAATGTTGTGACTGAATTTCAGGCAAATGAAATTGCGGTGGACCTGATGCGTTATCTACAACACGGCGAA
>DATFQC010000165.1:0-5630 GCA_035264425.1 Anaerolineales bacterium | reverse complement strand
AGAGTAACATCGCTAAAAGGAACAGCTGGCGGCAGTGTTCCATACTTCCGGACAGCAAGGGTCCATATGGCAGTGATCTGGCCAGTGACAAGAGTAGGTGTGGCTGTCACATTTGCGGGTACAGGAGTGGCTGTGGTGACGCCGCTAGTGGCGGTTACCGGGGTTGTTGTCAGATCAGTTACGGATGTGGCTGAAGCGACTGGAGTATCGCTAGAGACCAGAGTGGGTGAGGCCGCGGGTATAACAGGGGTAGCAGCAGTATTAGGAACCGATGTAGATGTAACCGTAGGCTGAGCCGTCAATGTTTGCGCAACAGCTGTCTTGAACAAAGCATCTGAAGTTGCCGCTGAATCTACTGTTGGTCCCGTTCCGGGAGTCGGTGTAAAACCTGGAAGCTGGCTACAGGCGCCAAGCACCAGAGCAACAATCAAACCAAAAACGACAACGGTCTTTTTCATCATGCCCTCCTTTGGGCTACGACTGGCCAACGACCTCCATGAACTGCGTTACAACATCCCGTAACATGCGTTCTGGCAACGCGCCAACCTGGCGGTGAACAATTTTTCCATTGGAAACGAACAGCATCGTGGGGATTCCCTGAATGCCATATTTCATCATCCATTCAGGATTTTCGTCTGTGTTTACCTTGGCGATGAGAATCTTTCCCTCATACTCCTTTGCCAATTTATCCAGGGTTGGAGCAACCATTTTGCATGGATTGCACCAGGGCGCCCAAAAATCCACGATCACGGGGATGGAAGATTGCAAGACGGTCTTTTCGAACGCGGTATCGGTAACATGAATAGGTTCATTTGACATGGTCATATACCTTTGCTAATTTTGCCCCGAAAGGCAATCTAATGGACAATAAACTGAAAGTTTGCTCAATCGAAAAAAAAGTATATCATAGAAAACCCTCATGATATAATCGCCCGTCATGGCTGAATTCTTTGAAAAATGGAAAACCGGGCTTGCCAAAACGAGCAAAGCAGCCTTTGGACAACTTGCTCAATTGGTAGGTGCAACCCAAATTACACATGAAACCTGGGAGGATTTGGAAACTCTGCTGATCCAGGCAGATTTAGGAATTGAGACTACCGCCGAAATTTTGGAATCGCTTCGCCTCGTGGTGCGGGACCAGGGGTTAATATATTCCGATGAGCTTGTCGCGGCGCTCCGGGATGAACTGCGTGCCAGACTCGATCCCGCGCCGGTTCTGGAATGGAAAGAAAAACCTTCCGTCATCATGGTGGTTGGGGTCAACGGATCTGGCAAGACAACGACGATCGCAAAACTGGGACAACGTTTTCAATCCGAGGGAAAAACTATGCTTTTCGGCGCGGCTGACACTTTCCGTGCCGCGGCAGTGGATCAACTTCAGGTTTGGGCGGACCGGCTAAAGGTTGATGTAATCGCCGGCGCACCAGAATCGGACCCGGGCGCGGTCGCTTTCAATGCTGTCCAATCGGGGGCGGCGCGCAAGTTGGACCTGGTCATTATAGATACCGCCGGGCGTTTGCATACCCGTTTCAATTTAATGGAGGAGTTAAAGAAAGTCGATCGTGTCGTTGGAAAAGCTTTGCCCGGGGCACCCCATGCAGTTTGGCTTGTCCTCGACGCCACTACCGGACAAAATGCCTTGCAGCAGGCCAAGGCGTTCAAAGAAGCAGTAGGTGTGACCGGCGTCATCCTGTCGAAATTGGATTCGTCGGCGCGAGGCGGTATGGCGTTTGCCATTCAACGTGAGCTTGGCTTGCCCATTTTATTTGCCGGGCTTGGTGAAAAACCTGAAGACCTTATCCCTTTTGATCCGGATGCCTTTGTTAAAGGTATTCTAAGTCAGTAACTTTTAATTTACTGATCTATAGCCTTATCACTGGAGGAAAAATGCAAGACCTTGTCAATCGATTACAGTCCGCCCAGAACTTGACTCATCAGCTATTGGTGCGTCTTTGACGTAGCGTCAAAGGAACTTAAACTTACCGAACTCGAAAAAGAAATAGCCGCGCCGGATTTTTGGAGCACTCCTTCCCAGGCGCAACCCGTCATGAAGCAGTACAACACGATCAAAGCCGAGGTCGAGTCATGGCGTAAATTTTCGCGTCATGTACAGGATACCCTTGAGCTTGCTCAACTGGATGATGAAAGCTTGCGCGCTGAACTGGAAACAGAAGTTTCCGGAATTGAAGCTGAACTTGAAAAGCGATCTTTCAAAGCGATGCTTTCGGGTAAGTATGATCATGACTCAGCCATCCTTGCGATTCATGCCGGGGCCGGCGGAACGGATTCACAGGATTGGGCTGCGATGCTTGAGCGTATGTATCTGCGCTGGGCAGAAACCCAAGGTTACGCAGCAGAAATCCTTGACATCACAGAAGGTGAAGAGGCAGGCATTAAGAGTGTGACGATTGCTGTGAATGGTGAGTATGCGTTTGGATACCTTCGTTCGGAGAAGGGCGTGCACCGTCTTGTGCGGCTTTCTCCATTCGACGCTGCTCATCGCCGGCACACTTCTTTTGCCCTGGTTGAAGTACTTCCGCAAGTTGCCATGGATGAGGCTGAAATCGAAATCGACCCAGGTGACATCAAAATGGACGTTTATCGGTCTTCGGGAGCCGGTGGACAAAACGTCCAGAAAAATGCCACAGCAGTCCGCCTCACCCATATCCCAACGGGGATCGTGGTGACTTGTCAGAATGAGCGGTCACAGACTCAGAACCGGGAATTCGCAATGCGGATTTTGCGAGCACGGTTATTGGAATTGAAACAGGCTGAAAGAGAGGAAGAACGGGCTGTCCTACGCGGCGAATATACCAAGGCCGAATGGGGAAGCCAAATCCGCTCTTACGTGTTACATCCTTATCAAATGGTGAAAGATCATCGGACTGACTACGAATCTGGAAATACGCAGGCCGTTCTGGATGGTGACCTGGAAGAATTCATGGAAGCGTATTTAAGAACGCCCGGCGGATTGTAATATGAAAAAAATAGTTCAAATTCTTTTCACACGCGAGAATTTACTGGCAGTTCTTCTGTGTCTCATTTTGATTGCCCTGGTTATCTTCACTGCTGATACATCGCCTACCTGGATATACCAGGGATTTTAACTGTTTGTTTGGATGTCATTGAAAGTTACAAAATTTCCGAAGGAACTTCCTGTGACCAATACAATTATTTCCGAAATTGAAAAATATATTGCTGCTCAAATTCTTAAACAACCTGGTCGTAAACTAGAGGTAGATCAGCCATTGATCTCAAGCGGGCTGGTTGATTCTTTCAGTTTAATGGATCTTGCCCTGTTTGTCGAAGATACCTTTGGTGTGCGCATCGACGATACGGAATTGAATGCAAATACTTTTGACAATTTGACCCAACTAACGTCCCTGATTGAATCTCGCAAAGCATGACGACTTTCCCTGAACGCCTCCAGGCGCTCCATGCCCAGACCCCGGACCGGGTCGCGATCACTTTGCAGTTTTCCGGTCGCGAGGATCTCGCGATAACATATGATCAGCTTCTGAGCGCCTCCAGCAGATTTGCGCAGACATTGGAACATGAAGGAATCAGGTCTGGTGAAGTGGTTGTGCTTATCCTTCAACATGGTGAGGATCTCATTTACTCTTTCTGGGGGGCGATTCTACAGGGTGCGATTCCCTCTATCATGCCTTTCCTGACAGAGAAGCTATCCCCTGAGCGTTACAAAGCAGATTTGTCCACCCTTATTTCAGTTACCAAACCGGCTGCTATTGTTACATATCCAGAATTTGAAGGAAATGTCCGCGCCGCATTGCAAAAGGACGATTCAGTCCGCTCAGTGATGGTTGCAGATCATATGGAAGCTCAAACTAAAATCGATTTTGCTTCATTAAAAGGCTTTCAACGGAACCCTGCAGATATTGTCTTGCTACAGCATTCCTCCGGAACAACAGGCCTGCAAAAGGGCGTGGCTCTTTCTCATCAGGCAATTTTTAATCAGCTTAATTCTTATAGTAAAGCACTTTCCATGGCTGAGGATGATTTAATCATTTCATGGTTACCCCTGTACCATGATATGGGCTTGATCGCTGGATTTCTCATGCCTATCCTTTCCGGAATTCCAGTGGTCCTTATGTCACCGTTTGATTGGGTGCGCGCGCCGTACAAATTATTGCAGTCCATTTCGAAATACCATGGAACGCTAACCTGGCTTCCCAATTTTGCTTACAACTTTTGCGCGCAAAAGATTCGTGATCGCCACATTGAAAATGTGGATTTATCTTCGTTGCGCGCGATCATCAATTGTTCCGAGCCCGTGCGTTGGGAAAGCCATGTGACATTCTATGAGCGCTTCAAGAATTATGGCTTGAAATTCGAGGCTCTTCAAACATCTTATGCAATGGCAGAAAATGTGTTCAGCGTCACGCAAAGCCCGTTGGGGGATGTACCTGTTGTTGAGGAGATTGACCGGGAAGCATTTATGCTGGAACGTGTTGCTAAAAATTCGCTCGATGGTCGTCCCTTTATGAAAATGATGTCCTCGGGTCAACCGCTTGAAAATGTCAAAATGAAAGTTGTAGATGAAAACGGGAGTGAGTTGTCCGAACGTATTATCGGTGAGCTTGCCCTTCAGAGTGATTGCATGTTGACAGGTTATTTCAATCGGCCTGATCTTACGGAAAACGCATTCCGTAACGGATGGTATTTGACGGGTGATTACGGATATATATCCAATGGTGAGGTCTTTGTTTCTGGTCGCAAAAAGGATCTGATCATTGTTGGAGGCAAGAATGTTTACCCACAGGATGTAGAGACTTTGACGTACGAGGTTTCCGGGGTTCATGCAGGCCGGTCTGTGGCATTCGGTATGTTTGATGAAACCCAGGGTACTGAGGATGTCGTCGTGATTGCGGAAGTAGATTCAGAAGATGTAGAGGAACAACGAAGAATTGCAGATGCTATTCGCTTGCATGTGACAAAGAATTCGGCAATTGCTTTGAGATACGTGAAGGTTGTGGGACCAAAATGGATTTTGAAAACGTCCAGTGGAAAGACAGCACGTGCAGCGAACAAAGATAAATTTCTGCTTGAGCTACAGATTGGCCGGGAAAATTAATTGCATGTCTTCGGTAGATATTCTTCAGACAACAGTACAAGATTAATTGGAAATAAAAAGAGCGGATCGTCTAATGATCCGCTCTTTGTCTTCTATATCAACTTATCCGCCTGTGGGAAGGCGCTTTTTCATGGTCCGCTCGAGTAAATCTTCCTGCTCTTGTGAAACGTTGGATTTCGCTCGTTTGACTTTGTAGGCCCTATCTGCATTCGCTTTATTGAGTGCTTCCTGCCAAGCGATTTGCATAACAGTCAACTCGGCCTCTTTTTGCTCATCCTGTGAGGTAGCCTCTATAGTTTCTTTTTTGGGTGCGTGCTTGCCGCTTTTCTTAATTTCTTTTTTCGCAGGCTTGAACTCTTCAATTTCTGGTTCAAGAGCTTTCATGCTCAATTTGATCTGTTTCTTTTTGCGGTTTACATCTAGCACTTTGGCTTCGACTTCATCGCCTTCTTTTACGATTTCGTTGGGAGTCTTTACATAGCCATGAGCCAGTTCACTGACATGAACCATGCCGGGTCGCTCGGCGCCGATATCAACG
>DATFQC010000164.1:0-2549 GCA_035264425.1 Anaerolineales bacterium | reverse complement strand
AATGGGGGAGGCGCGTGAAAAACGCTTTTATATGGAAGCACGCAAAATTTCTTAACCCAGCGGGGCGGTCAATAAGCCGCCCCGAGTACTTTTAATGCCTCTTCAAAATCTGTGGGGTGCGGCGCGGAAAATTTTACGCTCCCATTCGTGGCTGGATGAATGAATGATAATGTTTGCGCGTGGAGCATCGGGCGCGAGAACCCATACTGATCACGCGCTCCATACAGGACATCTTCGACAAGTGGATGGCCCAACACATACGCATGGACGCGGATCTGATGCGTTCTCCCCGTCACGGGCTTCGCTTCCACCAAGGCCGACTCAGGATATCGTTTAATGACCCTGAACCGCGTCTCTGAGGGTTTTCCGTTTTTATCGTCTACCATCGTGCGGTGCTTATGTCCCACATTAGAACGCAATGGATGTTTTGCGATCTTCTCCTCCCATTTTGGATTCCCTTCAAGGATCGCATGATATGTCTTCTGCGCATCGTGGTTTTCAAATTGGATGTTCAACGCGCGATGAGTCTCTGCGTCACGCGCGAAAACCATTACTCCGCTTGTGATTTTATCCAGACGATGAACAATGAAAATTTGCTGCTCTGAGCTTGTCGAAGGGTTGCCATATTTTTCTTCAAGCATTTTGACAAGATATTCGGAATCCTTCTCCCAACCATCGGGCAGGACGGAAAGCCCAGCAGGCTTATCAATCACAATTAAGTGAGTATCCTCGTAAATGATTTTCATGGTTTCGATTCAACAACTTGTAAGGGATTTGACGTTGCCTTCTTTGCTAACCGATTGTGCTTAAAACCTGTTCCAAAGCACATGAGCGCGCCGCCCAGGAAGAACGGACTGTACGTCAGCCCAGCAATGATGATAAAGAGCGCCGAGTAAAGATAAAACTCCGAAGCTGAGATTCTGTAGGAAAACCACTTTCGATAAGCGATCTGTCCTTCTACGCCTCCACCTTTTCTAATTTCACGAATTAAAGAAACATTCCGAAGATGCCGTAAATGAACAGCAACTTCAAGCAAGAGAAACATCCCCAGATACAACAAATAGGTCCAGGGAAAAAAGAGCAGACGCTTTGTAAACCACCAGATAAAGGCAATCAATAGACTGTAAAGAAAGAGCAGAATAATATGCCGTTTTGAAACAGGCTTGAGAGCATCAATATCCTTTTGAAATTGAGGGGTCAATTCAAAGCTGCCTTCAAATTGGAAATGTCCTATCTCATGAAATCCTCGTGCCGAATAAATCGTGAGAAAATAGTCGCTACTATAAAGAAGGATCCATAAGATCACACCGGGGATAGGACTTGTTGCCAGCCAAAATTCCATAGTATGCTCCTGAATAATAATAAGATAATTTTACCTTTTCTACTTGATTGTGTTGCTTGACATCTATTTCCCAGCAAGAGTATCATGTCTGTATGAATGATTCATATAGAAGCCAGGATTTCAATCCATTATTGATCGATTCGCTTTTGCACCCTCTTGCGCAACCTATCCGACAGTTATTGACTCGCGAGGGCCGGCGTGAACTCAACCAAATCCTGATTGACGATGAGGAAAATATCCTGCAGGCACTGGACGCTGGCGTGGAAATCGAATCGGTTTATTATGCGGGAGAGGAAGTCATCTCGGAGATGTTGCGAAAGAATCTGACCGCCGGAGCAACTATCCATGAGGTCGCAAAACGTACAACCAAGAAGCTTTTTGAAAATGATAAGATCTCGCGTATCTTTGCCATCGCCGAAACGCCCAAGCCCAAAGGGTTGGAAATGCTGAAGACGATCCAAAAAGATATCGTTGTTTTGGAAGATTTAAGTATCTCAGGCAACATCGGGAATATCATCCGTACATCTCTTGCATTAAGTATGGGTGGCATGATCCTCCTGAACATGGACCCCCTCGACCTGTATGACCGCCGATTGATCCGCGCCAGCCGTGGGTATATGTTCTCCCTTCCGATCATGACTGCTTCGACCAGGGAATTTCTCGATTATTGCAAAGCGAACAATGAGACATTGCTTGTTACTGCTATGGACGCGCCAAAAACGGTGGACGAAATTGCATCTGTTCCCGAACGGCTGCTAATCGTCTTCGGCAGTGAAAAGGAAGGAGCCTCACTAGAGATCGAAAAGGCTGCCACGCTCCAAGTTCGCATCCCAATTAGCAAAAAAGTTGAATCGCTTAATGTCTCTGCTGCGGCAGGGATCACTTTATATAACCGCATCAAATTTAATCAAGGTGTTCCCTAGCTTCGATTAATGCCGTTATTTTAAAAGAGCCAGAGTCAACATTGTGACTCTGGCTTTGTTCTCTTTATCTCTCTTCCTCATATCTCACATTCTGCGGGACAATGTTGTAGCGCCGCGCGGTTGGATCGTAACCACGCTGTAGTGCCATTTCATAGCCAAAGATGTGCATGGGCAGCACATAGAGCAGGGGAGTGGCAAATTCATCCAATGTGACCGGTATGTTAATTACTTGCGTTGCAAGGTGTTGAATACCCGGATTAACTTGGTCCGTGATCACAATGGAG
>DATFQC010000163.1:0-4131 GCA_035264425.1 Anaerolineales bacterium | reverse complement strand
CGATCTCTCGATTTCCTCCACCACATGCCGCGCCCGCTTCGAAACTTCCTCCGGAAGTTTTTCAGCGAAACGATTGAACTCCTCCACGCTCACATCCCGCAGAGCCCGGATGTGTGGCAAATCTTGTTTAAGCAATCGTACCGCTTCTTCACACGCCGCGCGTCGTTTGTTATATTCCCCGCTGGTTAGTTTCCTTCGAATGGTCGTGTCTGCAATCACGATGGCAACATCTTCCGGCAACGGGACAGTCTTCCAATCCAGGGAACGGCAATCGAGCAGGAGGAGCTTGTTTTCCACTCCACACGCGGACGCAAATTGATCCATGATGCCGCAGTTGACGCCCACATACTGGTTCTCCGCTTTTTGCCCTAGCAATGCGCGTCGCATGAATGGTAAGGTCCAATTGCTTGTTGTTTGCCAGGCTAGGATGAATGCCATCTCCACCGAAGCAGAGGAACTCAAGCCGGAGCCACGCGGCACATTCGATGCAAATACTGCGTTCATACCCCGGGTTTCCTGTTGATCCTCGTTCAACGCCCACATCACACCGGCAGGATAAAGTGCCCATTCTGGCAGAGGAGAACCATCCCTCTGTGTTTTTGACAGGATTGTTTGCGGAGAGAAAGAGGCCCGTTGATTAAAGTCCACAGCTACGAGTGTGGAAAGATCGTCGTTCGTCGGCGAGAAAGCAACATACGTGGCGCGGTCGATTGCAGCTGGCAAAACGAATCCATCGTTGTAGTCTACGTGTTCTCCAAGCAAATTGACCCGTCCAGGCGCACGAACGAAATGAGCGGGTGCGCCGCCAAATGTTTCACGAAAGACATTTGTGAGGTGATCAATGAGTTGATTTTTCATGAATATATTGTACAAGAGTTTGTATAGGTTGACTACATTTGTGCGATGCTGATACACTGCATTCTTTCTCGGAGGCCGTCTTATGAAACATCTCAACGTTCAATTTGATTCGATCAGGCAGTCTGCTACGGTTGCGATGGCGGACCGCATCCTGGCGCTCAAAGCCAGCGGCCAAAACATCATCGGCTTACAAGTGGGGGATCCCGATTTTGGAACGCCTCCCGCAGTGATGGAAGTAGCCATGAAAGCTATCAGCAATGGCTTGACTCATTATGCCTCCTCGCGCGGCAACGCGGACCTATTAGCAGCGATTGCAAAGAAGCTTCAACGCGATGAAGGAGTTTCCTATGATCCCGCCTCGGAAATTTTGGTCACACACGGTGGTATTCATGCCTACTATACCGGCTTGCAATCCATTTTGAATCCTGGCGATGATGTGCTGGTTCCCGATCCAACCTGGGCGACACATTCCAACATGGCCATTATGTTGCGCGGAAATGTCATCCGTGTTCCGGCACCTGCCGAAAACGGATTCATCCCCTCCTTTGAATCCTGGGAGAAAGCCTTGACCGAAAAGACGCGCGTCATCGTATTGAACTACCCGTCCAACCCTACCGGCGCGTACCCGACCCGCGAGTATTTGCAGCGACTTCAGGATTTTGCAAAAGCACATGATCTGTGGATTGTGAGCGATGAAGTGTATGGAAGCTTGTACTATGGCGAAAAACCAACCAGCGTAGCCGCGTTCGAGGGGGCGAAGGAACGGACACTACTCGTCAATAGTCTTTCGAAATCCTATGCGATGACCGGCTGGCGTGTGGGATTCCTTGCGGCGCCCGTGCCTGTGATTGACAACGCATTGAAGGCAGGCCAAAACTCAATCACTTGTGTCGCGCCGTTCATTCAAAAGGCCGCAGCGTTCGCGTTGACCGACGCTAAAAACCAGGAGGCGACTGCCAGTATGCGCGCCGCGTATGCGCGTCGCCGTGAGTTGGTGTTGCGACTTTCTTATGAGTTGGAAAGCGAAAAAGTATTAGTTACACCTCCGCAGGGAGCGTTTTATTTCTTCCTCGATTTCCGTCCCTTGAAAATGACCTCTCTCGAAATTTGTGAACGGATTCTCGATGAGGCCGGTGTGGGGCTTGTCCCCGGCTCTGCATTCGGCACGCAGGGCGAAGGATTTGTCCGTATGACCATCGCGGCATCCGATGAAGATGTAGAAACCGGATTTCGAAAAATTGTCGAATGGGCGGAGAGACAATAGCAGACCGAAAATAGGTTCGTTAATCACTAAAGTATAATTTCGCCACGAAATCTATTATTCAAAAGAGACGTACACATGCGTGCCATCCTCCAAAATGATTGGACTTCTTTTGTTATTGCCCTCCTTGCCGCTATCCTGACTGCCATCTTTAGATTTACACACCTGAATGCAGCTTTAATCTTTTTATTTAGTGCCATCTCTTTGGCTGTTTTGGCATTGGTGGTAGGGCAGGCCACGGAACAACTCGGGAATTTTTTGGGGCCAGGGGCAACAGGGATTATCCAGGCAAGTATCGCCAGTATGCCGGAATTATTTGTCAGTTTCTTTGCTTTGCAGGCCGGTCTGGTGACTGTGGTTCAATCTGCTTTGGTGGGCTCCATTCTCGCCAATAGCTTACTTGTGATGGGGTTGGCATTCTTATTGGGTGGCTGGAAAAACGGTACACAGCGATTCAGTTCTGAGCGTCCGCGCTCGATTGTCATCCTGATGCTTCTGGCAGTCTCTGCCCTGGTCGTCCCTACGATTACCAACGCAATCCATACACCGGCTGCCGCGCACGAAGAGACCTTGAGCATTGCCAGCGCGCTTGTTTTACTGGTTGTATTTTTTGCAAGCATTCCCTTTTCTCTGCAGAGTGGGGGAATTGGGGAAACCATCCCGGCAACAGAGTACGATGAAGAACGATGGCCATTGGCACGCGTCCTTTTTGTGCTGGTTGCCGCGGGGATTGGCGCAGCCTTTGTATCGGATTGGTTTGTGGAAGCTCTGGAGCCTACTATTGAATCGTTGCATATTTCGCAGGCATTCGCGGGCCTGGTAATTGTTGCGATTGCGGGGAACGCGGTTGAAAACGTGGTGGGGATCCGGTTGGCGATCAAAAATAAAGCGGACTATGCGATCAGTGTGGTAATGAATAGTTCGCTACAGGTTGCTCTTGCCCTGACCCCCATCCTGGTCATCCTTTCATACTTTTTCACCCCGGTCGCGCTGACTCTTGTCCTTCCGCCCTTATTAGTCGTTAGCCTGGCACTGACAGCTGTCCTGAGCGCTTTAATTGTTTATGATGGCGAATCGAACTGGCTGGAGGGTCTGGCGTTGGTTGGACTGTACATCATGATCGCTATTTCCTTCTGGTGGGGATAAGCAGTAGAGAAAAGGCAGTAAGCAGCCGGTGGTCGGCAGCCGAAGGTGTATCGAGACCATAAGTAAGCAAAGAGATTTTTATTGCAAAGCTATTCTTGAATGTGTTGGTTCCGACACTGGCATGGCACGATTTGCCTGGCAAATCGAGTGCAGGTGTGCGGCGGACCGCTTTGTGCACCGCCTACTCAACCAACGGAATGTTTTTAAGTTGAGGACTCATCATGAAAATCGCATTCCAGGGTGAACCCGGTGCCTACAGTGAGCAGGCAGTATTCAATTATTTTGGAAATGTCGAAACCAAACCCTGCGAATCGTTTGATAGGGTATTCGATTCGGTTGTTTCCGATGAGTGTGAATTTGGATTGATCCCGATTGAAAATTCATTGGCTGGGAGTATTCATCAGAATTACGATCTGCTTCTGCGCCATGATTTATACATTGTCGGTGAATATCTTTTGCGAGTGCAGCATTGTTTGATCGCTTTGCCTGGTGTCAAAAAGGAACAGATCAAAAAAGCGATCAGCCATCCCCAGGCATTGGGCCAGTGCGCTGCCTACCTGCGCGGACTTGGTATCAAACCGGAGCAGGGCTACGACACAGCGGGGAGTGTCAAATTACTGAAGGAATCAGGAGCGCGCGATATGGCTGCCATTGCCTCCCGACGCGCCGCTGAAATTTACGGAATGCAAATCCTTGAAGAGGGGATCGAAGATAACGCCGAGAATTACACGCGGTTCCTTGCCATTTCAAAGACCGCGACCGAAGAAACAGAAAGCGAAGCGAAGACCTCCATCGTGTTCACATTGAAGAATCAGCCTGGGGCTCTATTTAAAGCATTGAGCGTCTTTGCTCTGCGCGATATTGAC
>DATFQC010000162.1:0-3547 GCA_035264425.1 Anaerolineales bacterium | reverse complement strand
GCGAATCTCTTCCGCGCCGCTGATCCGCTCTTCGATATAGCCATATAACATGGCGCTGGATTGGCGTTCGGCCGCCCAGCGCGGTACTGCCAGTTGCTGGATGGAGCGAAGCACCAGCAGGGTCAGCAGCGTATAGACGATCATTCCCAACCCGACCCAGGTATTCTCACGGAATAACAATACCAGGATGCCCACTACCAACAGGCCATTTCCCACCACATTCACAGTGAACAGTGAAAGGAAGTTCGACAATTGAGTCACGTCACCGTCCGCCCGATCGATCAACTCGCCGGGCGTGTGTGATTTATGGAAAGGCATATCCAGGTGCAGGATATGCAGGGCCAGGTCCGCGCGCAAGCGGTTTGTGGACGACCAACCGACCCGTGCGGCAGTATAACGAGTCGCCAGTTCCAACACTTGCTGCAGAAGGGCGAACGTTAGGAACAGACCTGCCGCAATTCGCAGGGTGCGTGGCGCGCCACCCGCCTGGGCAGTGTCGAGAAAATAACGCAGTACCTGTGGGTTGATCAATTTGATGGCGATCCCGGCCAGTAAAATTGTGGCCATCAAGAATACCCATCCGATCTGCGGTTTGAGATAACGGGAAAGCAGTTCGCGGTATTGGCGAAGCGAAGGGCTTGCCGAGGACCCTATGAAATCATTGAGCGTTAAGTCGCTCATATATTTTTATCTCCTGATTGTTCAAGAAACCTTACAGAGTGCCGCACGCATGTAGACATGCGTTTGCTTAACTTCTAAAAGGTTAACTTTTATAAGGTGACAAGCGGCAAAATAAAACCACGGGTGCATGAACGCACCCGTGGTGATGGTTTCAGAATCAGGAACCAGACTCAGATTAAGGGCGCGCTCATATACCGGGACAACACAACTATGTATAAAGTTGTTGACATGTGAGCGCACCTCCTTTGCAAAAAATTTTAGTTTAACTAGACTGAATGTATCAAATTACTAAATGTTTGTCAAGCAACGGACTTAATTAAGCACCAGCACGTGGATATTTACAAATGGAAGACCACGTCATAGCCACGCATCTGATCCTCTTCGTACTCAAATTTCGCGGAAAAGAATTTTCCTTCTCGAATCCATGGCATAAAGATGTGGTCGCTTGCCCAGAGGTTCAGGTCAAGAATCTTTTCATCTGGAATCCATTCCAGTTTACCTTCCGGTGAGTCGATTAATTCGCCGCTGAATTCGGTCGCAGTAAAGGTGAAGACATACCAATCGTTGCCTTTGAATTTGGGAAACATGAGCAAGCCGCATAGTTTCGGATTTCCAATGGATAATCCCGATTCCTCATAGACCTCTCTAATCACACATTCTTCCGCTGATTCTCCAGATTCGAATTTGCCGCCTAACCCATTCCATTTGCCTTCGTGAATGTCATTCAGTTTTTTGTTGCGATGTTCCAGATTTAATAGCATCCCTGTTTGTTACCGTAACCTTGTAGAGTTCACCAGAAAAGACCTGATAATCACTAAATATTATTGGGACGTACTCGTTTCTTATTTGGCCTTATCTGCGATTTTCTTGACCGCATCACCAAACCCTGCTAGCGGATTCCCCAAGGTCGCCACGATCACATCTAGCACATCAGGCGCCATGCTGCGATGTTGCAGAAGCGTGGCCATAAAAACCCTTCCTCTACTTTTTTGTTTTTCTGTTCGCCTTCGGTGGCGGTAGATTTACTCTCTTTCACCTCAGCCTTCAAATCTTCTTTAGCAGGGGTCAGTATTTCTGGGCTGGTTTCGATCTTAGCATAAAGTTGATCTGATAATTGCCTGATCTATGCTGCTTGCAAATTTAATCAATACCAATGTCACAGATTTCGTAGGCTCGACGCAAAGCAGCCATCGGCTCGCCTCTCGGGAGGAACTCGTGAGCAATATAACCACGATAACCGGCCTTTCCGAGGGCTCGAATGATAGCGGGGTAGTACAACTCCTGGGTCTCATCGATGTCAGCACGACCAGGGACTCCAGCAGTATGCACGTGCCCGATATACTTAATGTTGGTTGTCAGCGCCTGGGTGACATTGCCTTCCTGAACCTGCATGTGATAGATATCGTACAGGAGCTTCAGATTGGGTGAATTGACGAGCTGGCAGACGGCGACAGCCCACGTTGTGCGGTCACATTGATGATCGGGGTGGTCAGTTTTCGAATTGAGCAGTTCGAGTATCAGGGTAATCCCCTTTTGCTCAGCAAGTGGAACGACTTTCTGTAAACCGAGAACCGTGTTTGTAAGACCTTCCTCGTCGGAGAGTCCCTCACGGTTTCCAGCAAAGACAGTCACCAAAGGAACCTGATACTGGGCAGCGAATTCAAGCTGCTTGGATAGTTCATCTTGAAGCCAGGCATGATGCTCGCGGCGGTTGAAGCCCTTTTCTAACGGACGCGGCCCTGAACCATTGACGATCATTAAACCTGCTTCAAGCGCCTGATCCCATAGCCCCTCCGGCAGCAAATCCACGCCAAGGTAGCCTATCGTTTGGGCTTCTTTCAGTAAGCGTGTGGCTGGTACTCCTCGATTTTCAAAACACCACCAGGAAAAGGATTGCATGAGTCGATTCATATGGGCCTTTTGTCCAGCTAAAATTTGAATTCGGAAAGAACCTGGTTGAGTATATCTGGACGGTTGGTCTCCACCCCATGAACACCAAGGTGGATCAGGCGACGCAGCTCATCTGGATCATCGGGGGCCCAGGCCCACGTCGCAATACCACACAAACGACTTTCCTCCATAAAGGCCTCGTCATAACATGAATAATAATAGGCGACAATGTTTGCCCTAGATCGAAGAACCTGATCCATCACTTGCTTGGGTGTCAGACTGCCGTCGTGTGGATAAGGAGTCATGATCAATGGATAGCGGGGTTCCAATTCTTTCGCCCGTTGAAGTAGGATGGGAGAAAAGGAGGTCATCACAACCCGGTCTTTAAATCCGGCCCTATCCAAATATTTGATCACAGCTTCGGTTGTGGCTAAGCCCTCTTTCAAATATTTATCTGGGTATTCGCGCTCGATCTCATATTTTAATTCCAGGTAGAGGCGGGCTGGTGTTGGGCGAACCAGCTCGACCACCTCAGCCAGCGTGGGAATAGGCTCCCCTCGACCAGCGTCTAACTTACGGAGTTCTTCAAGGCTGTGATCCCAAATAAAGCCTGTACCGTTCGTGGTCCGATCCAGGGTTTCGTCGTGCATGATAACAATTTCTCGATCTTGGGTAAGATGTAAATCCATTTCCAGATAATCCACGCCTTGTTCAATGGCTTTCTGGAAAGCCAGCAGCGTGTTTTCTGGAAACTGCTTCGAAGCGCCACGGTGGGCGATTCGAACGACAGGATAGTCCATATTCATTCTTCCTTTCGATACCGCCCTCCGTTCGAGGATGGTGGGGTCAGGGCCGAAGGTTATCTGCCGCGGGACAGACATGTGTCAGGAGTAAAAACAGACGTGACTCAGCTCGAAAGGCTAATTTCGGGATGAGTCACGTATAGAACAAGCCGGATGGGCTTTTACTTCATCAA